>NZ_CP071869.1:306250-612500 GCF_017569185.1 Polaribacter cellanae
GAAAAACAGAAGCTCTCTCAAAAGTATTAAAATTTGTTATCGACTGTCATAGAGAAATCTTACTTATTGATTTTTCAATATTTTTTAGATTTTTCTCCTGAAACTTCGAAATCGCTTACAATGAGGGCTAAATTTACTTTTAAGACAGCTTCTTGGAGAATTTTAGATTAGATACTATTTATAACTTCGTCTAAAGCAAGTCTCGATTTCGGATTTTTAGCAGGCATGTTTCCATCATTTTTATCTCTGTAACCAATACAAACTCCCACCAAAGTTGTATAATTTTTATCATTTAAAATGGCGTTATATTTCTCTGGTTCAATACCTTCCATTGGTGTGGCATCAATATTCATTACCCCACAAGCACTTAAAAATACTCCCAAAGCCAAATACGTTTGGTCGCTAAACCAAGATTTAATCTCGTTAGCAGGTTTGTCTTTTAAAAAGTTATTATAATAACCAACTGCGCCCTCAGGTAGATTATTATTTATTTGCTTTTCGAAAGCATCGATATTGTCTATTCTGCTAAAAACAACCAATGTATCGCATTGTGTTATTTTTGGAGCATTAAAAAAAGATGCTTCTGCAAATTTTTTCTTGGTTTTAGTATCTGAAACAAAGGTAAATTTCCATGGCTGGCTGTTTATCGAAGAAGGACTCAGTCTTAGAATTTCTTTTAATTCCGCTATTTTTTCTGAATCTATTTTTTTGGTGTTGTCATACTTTTTTGTGGTATAACGTTCTTGCATTGCTGTTAAAAAACTCATTTTTATTGTTTTAATTTGAACTATAATTTTTATAGTTACAAAAATATATATAGTTTTGTAAACTCACAAGAACGGTCGAAAAGGATAGTAGTAAATTTTTATAAAAAGACAAAAGATTATGCATATTGTAAAAGGTAAAGAATATCCTTGTTGTGCAAGTGTTACAATGGGAATGATTGGCGGAAAATGGAAAACTGTTATTTTGTATCATTTAATGGAAACTCCTTTACGTTACAACGAATTACGTAAAAAAATGAAAAGCGTTACAGAACGTACTTTAAGTTTACAACTAAAAAAGTTGGAAGAAGATGGTATTATAAAACGTAAAGTTTACACCACAAAACCGCCTTTAAAAGTAGAGTATTCTTTAACCGATTTTGGCAAAACTGCAATTCCATTATTAAAATCGATTGCAAAATGGGGCGAATATGTTGTTGAAAATAGTAAAGATTAAAATTATAAATCTAACAACTTTTTAGCCGCGGAAAAAGGAGTCGTTTTTCCATTTTCTAATTTTTTTATTTCTTCTTCTAAAGCTTTTTTTACGGCTTTATTATTATAAAAGTTATCTTTTAATTGTTGATTTATAGTGGATAGCAACCAATATTTATTTTGCTCATTTCTTTTTATGTTGAAATAATTATTGGCTTTGGTAAGAGAAATATAATCAGCAACCATAGTATCAATTTGTTCAATTCCTAAATGATGAAGCGCACTTGCAGTAAGCACTTTTGGTTGCCACTTGCTTTCTTTTAAAGGATATAAATGCAAAGCTCTGTTGAATTCAACTTTAGCGATTTTTGCGTTTTTTTCGTTTTCACCATCAGCTTTGTTAATTACGATTGCATCTGCCATTTCTATAATTCCACGTTTTATTCCTTGCAATTCATCCCCAGCACCAGCCAATTTCAGCAGTAAAAAGAAATCTACCATAGAATGTACAACAGTTTCCGACTGCCCAACACCTACAGTTTCAATAATAATGGTATCGAAACCAGCTGCTTCACAAAGAATAATACTTTCGCGCGTTTTTTGTGCAACACCACCCAAAGAAGTTCCAGAAGGTGAAGGTCTAATAAATGCATTTTTATCGGTAACTAATTCTTCCATTCTTGTTTTATCACCCAAAATTGAACCTTTGTTAACAGAACTACTTGGATCCACAGCTAAAACCGCTACCTTTTTTTCCTTAGAGGTTAAATGTTTTCCAAAAGCTTCAATAAACGTACTTTTTCCAACGCCAGGAACCCCTGTAATTCCAATTCTTACAGATTTATTTGCAAATGGCAAACAACGCTCTAAAATTTCGTTTGCCTTTTGTTGATGCTTGGTATTTGTACTTTCTATTAAAGTAATCGCTTTGCTTAGAAAAGTAATATTTCCTTCAAGTATTTTTGCAACAAATTCTTCCACAGAATTTTGTTTAGCTCTACTCAATTTTATTTTTTCTGCACTGGTTTTATTGGTAGTTTCTGGAGGAGAAACACCATCTTTTTCGTGTAAAGCAGAAGAATTTATATCCATTGTAAAATTATTCATGTAAATTTAAGAAATAACCGCAAAGAAACGCAAAGTTTTTTGCAGAGTTCGCTAAGAAATTTAGTCTATTAAACCTGAATAGATATAACTTTGTGAAGATTTATAAAAATTTTCTATGAAATTTTTTTAAATTTTTTCATCAATTTTGCAACACTCCAAAAAATATATCGTCTTTAGGGTAAGAAAGTAATAATGATATCAACCAAACAATTACACCAACCAATAATAGATCAATGCAAAAATAACTGCGCAAAGTCGCAAATGCAGTTGTATAATTTGTATTGTAAAGGAATGCTGTCTGTTGCAAATAGATATGTAAAAGATCGTTTCTTGGCAGAAGATGTTATGCAAGATGCTTTTATAAAAGCATTTAAAAATATACATTCTTATAAAAATGAAGTTGCCTTTGGAGCTTGGCTAAAAAAAATTGTAATCAACCAAAGTATAGACCAATTAAAGAAAAATAAGTTAGAGCTGGTTACGATTAATGAAGAAGTGTATGCGAAACACGAAGAAGATACGAATTGGAATGTAGATTCAGATATTTCTTTAGAAGGAATTGTAGAGAAAATAAACGGATTAAAAGAAAAATATAGATTGGTTTTAACAATGTATTTGTTAGAAGGTTATGATCATCAAGAAATAGCTGAGGTTTTAAATATCACAGAAAATACCTCAAGAACACATTTACTAAGAGGTAAAAAAATATTGAAAGAACAATTAAAAAACACGAGTTATGCAGCAAGATATTAAAGAAAAACTAAAAGGTTATAAAGAACCAAGTGTAGAATTGTCTGCAAACCATGCGAATAAATTCGAAAAATTATTAATGGCAGAAATGCATGAGCAAAAATCCAAGAAGAAAAACTTTAAATGGTTGTCTATTGCAGCATCTATAGTATTGTTAATTAGTTTAGGAATAAAGTTTTATCCGTCTAAAAATATAGAAACAGTAGATACTGAAACAGGTTCAGCACAAAAGGAAATTAGTTTAGGAAGTATTTCACCAGAATTCGAAACTATCGAAAAATATTATAAAAATAGCATCAATTTAGAACTTAGCCAATTAGAATTAACAGACGATAATAAAGAAATTATCGATGGTTATTTAACCAAAATTGAAGAATTAACAAAAGAGTACAAATCGTTAACAGAAGAGCTCAGTACCAAAGGAGTTAACGATTCTACAATAGAAGCACTAATTAGTAATTTACAATTGCGCTTACAGCTGTTACAACGTTTGAAAAAACAATTAAAAGAACTTAAAACTTTAAACAAAACACAAAATGAGACACAAATTATATAAACCGATTTTCACACTTTTAGCAATCTTTTTTTTGGGAACTGCTTTTGCACAAAAGTTCGATAAAAATTTTACCGAAAACTTTAAGGTAAATAAAGATGTAGAAATAGCCATAAATGCGACAAATACAGATATTGATGTAGCCACTTGGTCTAAAAACGAAGTTCAGGTAAATGCATTTATAGAAATAGAAGGACTTTCTAAAGAGGAAGCAGAAAAGTATTTAAAAAACTGGAATTTTGAAGCTTTAGGAAACAAAGAGAAAGTACAAATTACCTCTAAAGGAAATAATTCTTTTGGTTTAAAAGACGATATCGTAATTTTTAATAATATGGATTTCGATTTTGTAGTACCAGAAATAAAAATGGTAGATATGGACACAATTGTAATTCCTGATATGCACTTTGATTTCGATTTCGATTTTGATTCAATGGGAGAAATAGAAAAAAATATGGAAAGAAAAGGAAGATACCATTTTGATTACCATAATGGTAATGAACATATTGTTATTAAAACCAAAGAAGAATGGGAGAAATTCAAGAAAAGTAAAAAATACGAAGAATTAAAAAAATCTTTTAAAAAAATTAGACATAACGTAAAAGTTATTGATAAGAAAAAAATAAAGGAGTCTCTAAAAAAAGCAAAACATCAAATAAAGAATATCAATAAAGAAGAAATAAAAATAGGATTAGAAAAAGTAAGAGAAGCTTTAAAAAATATGAAATTCAATTTTAATTCAAATCATAACGATTTAACCATTAATGGTAAAAAGATAAAAATTAAAAAAAGATTAGAAATTAAAGTTCCCAAAAAAGCAACTTTCAATTTGAATACTAAACACTGTAAAGTAAATTTACCAAATACAGTAGCTTCTGGTAACGTAAAATACGGAACTTTTAATGCCAACAATTTAAATGGAGGTAAATTAACCATCAACTATTCTCCAGTAAATATAAACAGTTTAAATGCCTGTACACTTTTTTTAAATAACGTAACTGATGCAAAAATTGCATCAGTTACCAATACAACAATGAGCAATAATTCTTCGGAAGTTGTTATTAATAATTTAGGAAGTAACGTAGATATAACAAACGAATATGGAGAGCTTACGATTTCCAATATGAATAAAGATACTAACGATTTTAATCTAACCTTAAACTATTCAGACGCAACTGTTAAAGCTGAGGAGTTTGTAGTCGGTAATCTAATAATTCAAGTAAATAGTCAAAGTGGTGATACACACAAATCTATGAAAAAAGCAGAAAAAGAATTACAGTTTACAGGTAAATTCAATATAAAAACAAAGGATAACCGAATGAATATCGATGGTAAATTTAGCACTTTGGTTTTGAAGAAGTAGGGTGTATTTTATTAGAATGTTATATATTTTTGCTATGCTTATCTTAAATTACTCATTCAAATATCTCAAAAAAAATCTAATGATTCTTTGGGAGTTAATTCATTATTTTTTTATTTAATAAAATATAACAACATATACTTCTCATTTCTATAAGTTTAATGAAAAGTAACGTTTTACGTATTTTTTGTAAATTCTAAATCTTTGGCTATTTACAATCGTTCCATCTTCATTCTCAATTTCTACAACTTTTGTATTTAAAGTTCTCTCCTATTAAAGTTGATAGATTTTACGCCCACAAAACCAAATGAAGCTTTATCGTTCCTACTCAAATAAAAAAACATTAAATCTTGAATGGTGTTTAAAAAATTAAGAAATTTGTGGCTCCGTTCCTTTTTCTTTTAGAATCTTCAGCAATAATTAATGAATGCTTGTTATCAGAATCTGTATGAGATTTTAAATAAAACTGAATTATATAAATATTTGGTTTATATTTTTCGATTTTAACAATGTAAGTATGATTGAATTCACATTTAAAAGTATACAAATCTACTTCTAAATTATTAATAGTTTCAGAACCTTTGTACGTGTAATGATAGACAGACCTTTCCAAACGAAAGGCTATTATAAAACATAAGAATATGCACTAGAGCGTTCTGCATCAATATCTTTTTGAGTAAGAACACGATAAGTATGAGTAACTTTTACAGAAGTATTTGTTATCTGTTGCTTTTTTATTTTTTTGTTTTTAGAAATTGAATTTCCCATAATGTGTTGTATTACAATACAAATATACAAAATTTGTACCAAATAATATTTAAACTGATAACTAAAACAATCTTTGCAAACTTTGCTAAAAAAAATTACCTGTCCGCATTTAAAATACCTTTAAATTTCCGTCAAATTCCATTTCTCTATTCTTAATAAAGTGCCTATCTTTATCGTCTGTAAATAGTCACTTTTTTAATGGAACGCTACAAAGAAAATCAATTGAAAATATACAATTCTCTCTCTAAAAAGAAAGAGAATTTTAAACCAATAACCCAAGGTTATGTAGGTATGTATGTCTGTGGACCAACAGTTTATAGCAATGCACATTTAGGAAACGTAAGAACATTTATGTTTTTTGATGTGGTATATAGATACTTATTACACTTAGGTTATAAAGTACGTTATGTACGTAATATTACAGATGCTGGGCACTTAGAAAATGATGCAGACGAAGGTGAAGATAGAATTGCAAAAAAAGCACGTTTAGAAGAAATTGAGCCAATGGAAGTTGTACAACGTTACACAGTCGATTTTCATAACGTCTTAAAAAACTACAATTTTTTACCACCAAGTATAGAACCTACTGCAACAGGACATATTGTAGAACAAATAGAAATGATTAAAGAAATTATCGAAAAAGGTTTGGCTTACGAAATAAATGGCTCTGTGTATTTTGATGTTTTAGCATATAATAAAACAAACCATTATGGAATTCTTTCAGGAAGAAAAGTAGAAGATTTAATTCATAATACAAGAGCTTTAGATGGGCAATCAGACAAGAAAAATCCGCAAGATTTTGCACTTTGGAAAAAAGCAGAAGAACGCCATATTATGCGTTGGCCTTCTCCTTGGAGCGATGGTTTTCCTGGTTGGCATTTAGAATGTTCTGTAATGAGTACAAAATATTTAGGCGAAAGTTTCGATATTCATGGAGGAGGAATGGATTTAAAATTCCCACATCACGAATGTGAAATCGCACAATCGCAAACCTGTTCTGGTGTAAAACCCGTAAATTATTGGATGCATACCAATATGCTGTTGTTAAATAGCCAAAAAATGGCAAAATCTACAGGAAATTTTATTTTACCGAACGAAATTTTATCAGGAGAAAACGATATTTTACCAAAAGCATTTTCGGCATCTGTAGTTCGTTTCTTTAACATGCAAGCCAACTATAGAAGCATTTTAGATTTTTCTGGAGAAGCATTAGAAGCCTCAGAAAAAGGACATGCCAAATTAATGGAAGCTGTTAATTTTTTAGAGAAGATTGAAGCAGAAAAAACATCAACTTTCGACGTTCAAAACTGGAAAAAAGACTGTTATGCAGCTATGAACGACGATTTTAATACACCAATTTTAATATCACATTTGTTTGATGCTGTAAAATTAATCAATCAAATTAAAGAAAAAAATGCGAGTTTAACTTCAAGAGATTTATCAGAATTTAAAGAAACATTAAACAGTTTTGTTTTTGATGTTTTAGGATTGATGAACGAAAATTCTCAAGACAATTCAGAAAAAATAAATGGAGTAGTAGAACTGTTAATTAGGTTGAGAAAAGAAGCAAGAGAAAATAAAGATTGGGCATTGTCCGACCAAATTAGAGACGAATTAATTGAACTCGGAATTCAATTAAAAGATGGAAAAGAAGGTACAACGTTTTCGGTAAATTAATATCCCACCCCAACCTTCCCAAAAGGAAGGAGTTCCAATCACACTAAAAGCAACAAAATATAAAATTTGCTGTATTTTCAAATTAAAAAAGAAAATGTTTCAAGTCAATGAAGAATAAAGTCGAAAAAAAAACAAGTAGCAAATCTCCCCTTTGGGGGTTAGGGGGACTATTTATTTTATTAGTTCGTTTTTATCAAACAGCAATATCTCCATTTACACCAGCAACTTGTAGATATTCTCCAACATGTTCGCATTACACAATAGAAGCTTTGCAAAAACATGGATTATTTTTTGGAGGTTGGTTAGCATTAAAAAGAATATTTAGTTGCCATCCTTGGGGAGGAAGTGGTTACGATCCTGTTCCAGAGAAATTAAAAAGGAAAAAGTAAAAGAAAATAAATAAGATTTTTTTTTGAGATAAGAGACAAGAAAATAGAACAGAAATTAAGTATAAGAGTGTCCCCTCGAGCGCAGTCGAGAGGATTATTAAAGTTGTGTTTATGAATTAGGTATCGACTGCGCTCGACCAGACATAGTAGAAATAAATTATGAGTTTTTTAGCAATAGAGTGGAATCCTTCCATTGGAATAGATTTAGGTTTTTTTACCATTCGTTGGTATAGTTTAATGTTTGTAACCGCATTTTTATTGGGGTTGCGTTTTATGAAAAAAATCTACATCGAAGATAAAATTCCTCTAGAAAAAATGGATCCATTATTTATGTATGTATTTATTTCTATGTTAATAGGAATGCGTTTGGGAGATGTGTTTTTTTATAGTTGGAGTTATTATCAGAATCATTTATTAGAAATTATTTTACCATTAAAAAAGATTAATGGCTCTTGGGAATTTACAGGTTACACAGGTTTTGCAAGCCATGGTGCTGCAATAGGAATTCCAATTGCAATGTATTTTTATGCCAAAAAACACTTACAAAAACCTTGGTTATTTATTTTAGATAGATTGGCAATAATGGTTGCTTTAGCTGGGTTTTTCATTCGTTTTGGAAACTTTTTCAATTCAGAAATTTATGGAAAAGAAACAGGTTCTAATTTTGGCGTAATTTTTAAAGCAGCAGGCGAAACTACTGCAAGACACCCAACACAATTATATGAAGCATTTAGCTATTTAGCACTATTTTTTGTGATGTGGTATTTGTATTGGAAAACCAACAAAAAACAACAAATAGGCTTTTTATTTGGCTTATTTATGGTAGTTTTATGGTCTTTACGTTTTATAATTGAGTTTTTAAAAGAACCACAAGTACAACAAAGAGGAGAAGAATGGTTGTTTAGTCCATTAAATACAGGGCAAGTTTTAAGTATTCCTTTGGTTTTAATAGGTATTTGGTTAATGTTAAGGAAACCTAAACAAGAAGTTCAATAGTTTATGGAAAAATTAAAAGAACGCTGGGGAATTGAAAGCAATTGGTCTCTTTTAGCCATATTTATCGTGTTTGCAATCAATGGCTCTTTTGCAGCTTGGGTAGCAAAACCAGTAACAAATTTTATTGGTTTAAGCTCAGGTACAATTTCAGGTTTTATTTATTGGCCGTTAAGAATTTTATTAGTTTTTCCTATTTATCAATTAACCTTACCAATTGTTGGCTGGTTATTTGGGCAATTTAAATTCTTTTGGGAATTCGAAAAGAAATTTTTAAGTAGATTGGGTTTAGGGTTTTTATTTAAAACGAAAGGAGATTAATTTTTTTTGGGCGTTTTAACGGGCTTTCAGCACTCGCTTTTTTTCTGAAAAAAAAAAGAGCTCAAACAAATGCTTCAATCCCTAACGCACTTATTTAACTACAGATAGCTTTTAAAGGAAACGAATTAATTTTCAATAATTTCTTCGTTTTTTCTTTTGTTAATTACGTAGCTATAAAGCCACATTAGTGTAAAAGTTGGTATAAAATCGAAAGGAAGAATTTCTTCAACGAAACTTATAACACCTGCAATTTTACCCTCTTTTCCTTTGTACATTTTGGTCATAAAATAACCAGAAAGCGGTGCCCAAAAAAGGTCGAAAGGCAAAAATGGTATAAAACCAATCGCGTCTAAAACAAGACTGGCAACTAATTTTTTGTATTTGTTATTCATACTTTAATTATAGTCAAATTTCTTGCCAAAAAATATAAGTTTTCTCTGGAAAATAATAATTTAGCTAAAAATATACATTTCAAGTGAAATTTAATCAATTTGTAGATAAAATAGAATTGTTAAGAACCTTGCAATTAGGAGGCTTAGAAGCACAATTTAAATTGGCACCAGAACTTCGGTTGCGATACAATACAGATAAAATTGAAGCAAGCAATCCAAGAAAAGCCGCAGTTTTGGCATTGTTTTATCCCAATAAAAAGAATGAAACCACTTTTTTATTAACAGAAAGAGCAACTTACAAAGGCACACATTCTGCACAAATTAGTTTTCCAGGAGGAAAAATTAATAAAACAGATAAGAATTTAGAAGAAACAGCTTTAAGAGAAGCATTCGAAGAAGTTGGTATTGTACCAAAATCAATAAAAATTGTTAGAGAGCTAACAGATGTTTTTATTCCTCCAAGTAATTTTTTAGCAACTCCTTTTATTGGTTGTATAGATAAGAGACCTAATTTTAAAACAAATTACGAAGTCGAAAAAACCATCGAAGTTTTAGTAGAAGATTTGTTAAACGATGCCTCTTTAACTACTGTAAATTTATCAACTTCTTACATGAAAAATATAGATGTACCTTGCTTTAAATTAAACGATTATATAGTTTGGGGGGCAACTGCAATGATGCTTTCCGAAATTAAAGAACTCTTAAGATAGCATCTTACTTAATTGTTTTGTAAATTTGTTATTAACCAAGTATTAAACAAATTTTATAATGTCTTTATTTAAAAGGAATCCTTTTGGTCATATTTTATTTTTAAAGAAATGGATCATTCGAATTTTCGGACTAATTTCACATAGAAGATATCGTAAATTTAATAATTTGCAAATAGAAGGTTCAGAAATTCTAAGAAATTTACCAGATAAAAACGTTTTGTTTATTTCGAATCATCAAACCTATTTTGCAGATGTTGCTGCGATGTTTCATGTATTTAACGCAGCTTTAAGTGGTAGAGACGATTCTATTAAAAATATCGGTTACATTTGGAAGCCGAAATTAAATGTTTACTTTGTTGCTGCAGGAGAAACCATGCGTTCTGGTTTATTGCCAAAATTGTTTGCCTACGCTGGTTCTGTTTCTATAGATAGAACTTGGAGAAATGCAGGTAAAGATGTAAATAGGCAAGTAAAAAATTCTGATATTTCTAACATTGGAAAAGCCATAAAAGATGGTTGGGTAATAACATTTCCACAAGGAACCACAACACCTTTTAAGCCTATTAGAAGAGGAACAGCACATATTATAAAAACCTGTAAACCTATTGTAGTTCCTATTGTTATCGATGGTTTTAGACGTTCTTTTGACAAAAAAGGACTCAATATTAAAAAACGAAACGTTTTACAATCTATGGTTATTAAAAAACCTTTAGAGATTGATTACGAGAATGAAAGTGTAGCAGATATTGTTACAAAAATCGAATATGCAATTGAACAACACCCTTCTTTCTTAAAAGTACTTACACCAAAACAGGCAGAGGAGTACATTAAAGAAGAAGAGGAATTAAATAAACAACGTGAGTTTTGGAGTTCTTAATCTTTTGGTTTCAATTTAAAAAGGCGTATTTCAATTCCTAAGAAAAAACTATATCTATATTTTACTTTTCCGTATAAAAATTTTAAGTCTGTTCGCTCCGTAATTTGATTCAAAAAACTCAATTTTACAGCATCACTTAAAAAATATTCTAATTGTAAAGAAGCAGACCAACTAACTAAATTATTTCCTTCTCTTTGGATATTTCCAATACCTAAACTTGGCGCTATTTGAAAATTGTAATTTCTAAAAACATCTGTAAAAGTATATCCAGAAAAAGCACCATATCTTGTATAGCTAGATGATATTAAAAAAGCTTTTTCGTATTCTAAACCGTATATAAAATAGCCTAAATTTTTATCGTTACCTTCGTATTTTAAACGTGTAATAAAATTAACAGTTCCTGCATTATTCCCTAAATTGTCTCCAAAAACAAGCAATTTTAAATCTTGATGTACCGAAAAATTAAGTGCATTTTGTCCATAGAAAATAGCACTATTCAAAAAGAATAGGAAAAAAAAATGGAGGGAAATTTTCTTTCTAAAAATCAAAATTTAGATTTGTTAATGCATCTAAAGATAGTGTTTATTACATAAATGAGTTCGAGTAAGATATTTGTTTATAGTTTATTAACCTCTAAGAGTTTGCGATTTTGTTTATCTTAGCTAAATCATCATCAGTAAACTTTGTGTTTTCAATAGCTTTTATACTGTCTAAAATTTGTTCAGTTTTACTTGCGCCAATAAGTACAGATGTAATTCTATCGTCTTTTAAAATCCAGGAAATTGCCATTTGTGCCAAATTTTGATTCCTACTTTTTGCAATTTCATTTAAAGCAGTAATTTTAGGAAGCATTTCCATTACTTTATCTCTATTTAAAAACGGACTATCTTTTGCGGCTCTAGAGTCTTTTGGTAAACCTTTTATGTATTTATTAGTTAACATACCTTGTGCTAAAGGCGAAAAACAAATCGCTCCAACTCCAGAATTTCCTAACAAATCTAACAAACCATTTTCAACCCATCTATCAAACAAACTATATCTCGGTTGATGAATTAAACAAGGAGTTCCTAAATTTCTCAAAATTTTAAATGCTTTTTCTGCTTCTTCTGGCAGGTAATTAGACAAACCAACATACAATGCCTTTCCTTGTTTTACCATTAAATCTAAAGTACCCATAGTTTCTTCTAAAGGCGTATCGTAATCGGGTCTATGATGATAAAAAATATCTACATAATCTAACCCCATTCTTTTTAAGCTCTGGTTTAAACTTGCTATTAAATATTTTTTAGAACCAAAATCGCCATAAGGTCCCTCCCACATATCATAACCAGCTTTTGATGAAATTACCAATTCATCTCTATAATTTTTAAAATCTTTCTTAAGAATTTTTCCAAAATTCTTTTCAGCAGAACCTGGAGATGGTCCATAATTATTGGCTAAATCGAAATGTGTAATACCATTATCAAAAGCACATTTTAAAAGGTTTCTAGAGTTTTTAAAATCGTCTACATCACCAAAGTTGTGCCACAAGCCCAAAGAAATTTCAGGTAATAACAAACCGCTATTTCCTGTTCTTCTATAATTCATTTTTTTATAGCGGTTTTCATCTGCTACATAGTTGTTTTTTTTGCTCATATATATTATTTTAATGCTTCTTTTAAAATTGTAATTGGGTGTTTGGCAATTCGTTTTGTACCATCAAAAATTTGATGTCTGCAACTGGTTCCAGCAGCAACAATTTCTGTTTCTTCTGATGTATTTCTTACTTTTGGAAACAAGGTGTCTTCGCCAACTTGCATCGAAACGTTGTAATGTTCTTTTTCATAACCAAAAGAACCAGCCATTCCACAACATCCAGTATTCATAATCGTTACAGAGTAATTTTTTGGGAGATTTAATATTTGAAAACTTGCATGTGTTCCAGACAATGCTTTTTGATGACAATGCCCGTGAATCTTCAAGTTTTTAGATGCTGAAGTAAATAGAGAAAAATCTATATTTCCTTTTTTTAATTCTTTGGCTAAAAATTCTTCAAAAGTAAATGTGTTCTTTGCAATTTTTTCTGCGGATTTTTTATCGTCTGCTAAACGAATATATTCGTCTCTAAACGTTAAAATTGCTGAAGGTTCTATTCCAATTAATGGAGTTTCTTTAGAAATAATGTCTTTAAAAATTGCGACATTTAAGTTGCAAATTGCTTTTGCTTGCTTTAAAAATCCTTTGGAAATAAAACTTCTTCCAGATTCTTCGTGATTTACAATTTGTAAATTATAGCCTAATTTTTCTAACAAGTAAAAAGCATCTTTTCCGATTTCTACATCGTAAAAATTGGTGAATTCATCACAGAATAAGTAAACCGTTTTTAGAGATTGAGATTTCTCGACGGAGCCTGTATTGAGCGAAGTCGAAATGCTCGAAACGACATTGGATTTGTCATTTCGACTTTGTGGAGAAACCTTATTATTAACATTGTGCTTTTTATACCAAGATTTTAATGTTTTTGTAGCCAATTTAGGGACACTTCTTTTCTGTGCAACACCCATAACAGCTTTTACTAAAGATGTATTTAAAACCAAATTAGTAACTAAAGGAGCAATGCTTCCTAATTTGTTATATTTTACGTTGTTTGCAAATAATTTACTTCGAAAAGAATACCCATTTGTTTCTTGATATTGATATAAAAACTCTGCTTTCATCGTTGCAATATCCACGTTGCTTGGGCATTCAGAAGCACAAGCTTTACAGCTTAAGCATAAGTCTAAAACTTCTTTTAATTCTTCGTAATTAAATTTATTCGGTTTTTTAGATTTGGTTAAAAACTCTCTCAGAGAGTTCGCTCTTGCTCTTGTGGTATCTTTTTCGTCTTTTGTAGCTCTGTAACTTGGGCACATGGTTCCTCCAGCTTCCACAGGTTTTCTGCAATCGCCAGAACCATTGCATTTTTCTGCGAGTTTTAAAATGCCTTCACTATCAGAAAAATCTTGAATTGTTGCTACCTTTGGTTCAATTCTATTTACTTCATAACGCAGATTTTCATCCATCGTAAAAGCATCTGTAATTTTCCCTTTATTAAACACATTATTTGGGTCAAAAGCCTTTTTTATTCTTCTTAATAATTGGTAGTTTTCTTCGCCAATCATTAAAGGAATAAATTCTGCACGCACAATTCCATCTCCATGTTCACCAGAAAAAGAACCTTTGTATTTTTTTACTAATTCTGCGGTTTCTGTGGTTATTTTTCTGAATAAAACAACATCTGCCTTCTTCTTCAAATTCAAAATGGGGCGTAAATGCAATTCTCCAGCTCCAGCATGCGCATAATAAATGGCATCTTGTTGGTATTTATCCATAATTTGGGTAAACTCTTTAATATAATTTGGCAAATCTCCTAAAGCCACAGCTGTATCTTCAATACAGGCAACTGCTTTCATATCGCCAACCATGTTTCCTAAAGCGCCCAAACCAGCTTTTCTTAAATAATGGACTTTTGCAATGTCTTTTCCATATACTTTTGGATGATGATATCCGAAATTATTCACTTGTAGATCTGCAATTAATTTGTCTGCCAATAACTCTACTTCTGGCAATGTGTTTGCAGCAACTTCTAACATTAAGACAGCTTCTGGATCTCCTTGTAAAAAGAACCTATTTTTAGCTAATTCTCTGTTGTTTTTTGTACAATCTAAAATGGCTTTATCCATTAATTCGCAATTGTACAAATTATGATTCATGGCAGTTAATGTCGCAATTAAACTCTCGTTAATACTCGTAAAATGAGAACAAACCATAATACTTTCAGTAGGAGGTAAGTTGTCTAATTGCAAAGTTATGGAAGTCGAAAAAGCCAAAGTTCCTTCGCTTCCTGATAAGAATTTTGCAACATTTATGGTGGGTTCTGTTCCACCAAATAAATCGGATTTTAAAAACTCATCTACAGCATACCCTGTATTTCTTCTATGAATTGCTGGTTTTGGAAATTCCTTTTTAATTTCATCTTGTGTAGAATCGTAAATTAATTCCGAATAAATACTTTTATAAATTTGTCCTTCTAAAGTTTCTAATTTTGTTTTATCTAAAAATTCATTCGAAGTAATTTCTTTAAATATTGCTGAAGAACCATCACTTAAAATCGCTTCAATTTCTAACACTTTATCACGTGTTACTCCGTATTTTATAGAAGTACTTCCAGAGGAATTGTTCCCCACCATTCCACCAATCATACATCTGTTAGAGGTGGAAGTATTTGGGCCAAAAAACAAGCCAAAAGGTTTTAAATACACGTTTAAAGAATCTCTAACAATTCCTGGTTGTAATTTTATAGTTTTCGCTTTTTCATCAAAAGAAATAATATTGGTAAAATGCTTGGAAACATCTACTACAATTCCATCTCCCACACATTGTCCTGCCAAAGAAGTTCCTGCAGTTCTTGGTATTAGCGTAATTTTATTTTCGGTAGCAAAACTGATTAAGGTTTTTAAATCGTTCTGGTCTTTAGGATATGCAACTGCTAAAGGAATTTTTCGATATACAGAAGCGTCTGTAGCATAGATTGTTTTGTGTAAATTATCGAAAAATAAATCACCAGAAAGTGAGTTGTGCAAGGTTTCTAAAGTGGAATTCTGAATCATTTGTGACTGAAAAAGGATCTAATTACAAATATCCGAATAATATTTTCATTAATACTGAAACGAAACAGAGTTTGTTAATTTTTATGGATTTGGTAAATTGTTAAGGGCTTAATTGAGGATTTAAGTGAAAAGGAGTTTTAATTTTTCACTGACTTAAATTATGGGTTGGTTTTAAATTTACTTTACGATGATTTGATGGATTTAGATTTTTTAAGTTTAGAAACAACCCAAACTATTTTTAAGTATTAAGGTTTGATTAAAATATAATTTTGGTAAATATCAAAATCAATATTATAGTATTAAACGTGAGTTCGATTTAAGCAACGCTCAAATTAGGTAAAAATCTTTGAATTTTAATACTTGGTTTAGTATCAAGAAAAGAATAAGCAGTTAAACCAGCGATTAAATTTCCAATAAAATTATCAAAGGATCGATGCCTAGAATGTTCTATTTGACAAGTGTTTTTTAACACATCATTTACCGATTCAATAATAGCTCTTTTTCTAAGATAGACTGTATCCATAAAATCGAGAGCTTTCTTTTTCATATTCTTCCTCAATTTGGTGACCAGATGAATGCCGTCAACAAATAATCTGTCAAATAAATCTTTTCCCAAATAGCCTTTATCGCCATATATTTTCCCAAATATTTTATCATGAAAGTTTTTGTTTTTCAAAGGGTATCTGTCATCTACATTGGCTTTAGTAATCAAAAAATCAACTATTTGACCTTTGTCATTACAAACTAAATGTAGCTTAAAACCATAAAACCAGCCCAATGTTCCGTAGCTTTTTTCGGCTATGCCTTTAAATACTTGATGTTGTTTTTCTCTTTTGTAGTGACACACTTTAATAGCGGTAGAATCAATAAAAGATATGCCCGAGCATTTACCTAATCCGCGAAGTTTTAGATACACAGCTAAGGGTCTAATTACTTGTTTTTGTAATTCTACAAAGCGATTATAGGAAACGGTTTCAGGAAAAAAATCTTCCATGTGTTTACACACGTAAAAAAGATAAAAGTGTTTTAAATTACGGTAGGATTTTAAGTGAAAAATAACCATAATGGTCATCACTTCACTTTTACTCATTTTTGACTTTCGGTGGCGTTTTTTTGGTAGTGAAGTGTCTGAAATACTGTTTTGAGTTAATAACAGCATCAAATTCTTTCATAAAATCGTCTAGATTACAAAAAATTTCAATAATTTTAGTGTCAGAAATCATAAGCAGAATAATTTTAGTTAATTGATTTTCAATACCTTAATTTACTAAAATTTCTGCTTTTTTCACTATAAAAGTTTAACTTTTTATATCGAACTCACGTTAGTTTAGACAAATTTACGAGTAAAATTATAAAAAGTAATGTAAAAAGTTTGTTATGGTTTTAATTGAATTTTAGAATTAATTATGAGATAAATTGATGGAATGTAATTTTACATAAAACAAAACCGAGTAAAAAAACTCGGTTTGTAAATTAATCTCTATAAATTTTATCGTATAAATCTTTGTAGATATCTTTTATAATTGCTCGTTTCATTTTCATGGTAGGTGTTAGGTGTCCACCATCAATAGACCAAACGTCTGGTGTTAATTCGAAACGTTTTATTTGTTCCCATTTTCCAAAATGTGTGTTGCATTTATCGACCTCTTTCTGAATTCGATTTATAATTATATCCGAATTTATAATGGCTTCATTAGTTTTTTCAATCTTATGTCCTTTTTTATCAATCCAATCTTTTATAAAATCGAAATTTGGCTGAATAATTGCTGCTGGCATTTTTTCGCCCTCTCCAATAACCATAATTTGTTCGATAAATAAAGATTGTTTTAATTCTCCTTCTAACAAAGGTGGCACTACATATTTACCACCAGAAGTTTTAAACATTTCTTTGGTTCTTCCAGTAATTTTTAAGAAGCCATCTTCGTCAAACTCTCCTTTGTCTCCTGTATAAAAATAGCCATCTTTTAAAACTTCTGCAGATTTTTTTTCATCTTTATAATAGCCCATCATTACATTTGGCCCTTTTACTAAGATTTCTCCATTTTCGGCAATTTTAACTTCGACATCTTTAATAACTTTTCCTACAGTTCCTGTTCTAAAACCGTTGTTTCTTTGGTCGTTTACAGATACTACTGGCGATGTTTCTGTTAAACCATAACCTTCCATAATTGGCATATTAGCAGCTGCAAAAACTTTAGTTAATCTTTCTTGCAGAGCAGCACTTCCAGAAACCATTAATTTTAATTCGCCTCCTAAAGCGGCTTGCCATTTAGAAAAAATTAATTTCCTTGCCAAACCTAATTGCTTCTCATACCACCAGCCATTTTCTCCATTTGGTTTGTATTTTAAACCTAAATTTACTGCCCAGAAAAACAACATTTTTTTAATACCAGATAAAGTTTCTCCTTTTAATACAATTTTATCGTAGATTTTCTCATACAAACGTGGCACAGCTGTCATAACATTTGGTTTTATTTCCTGTGCATTTTCAGAAAGTTTTTCTATAGATTCTGCAAAGTAAATAGAGACTCCACAATATTGGTACAAATACAAAATCATTCGTTCGAAAATATGGCAAACAGGTAAAAAACTTAGTGCTTTAGATTTTCCATAATTTAAAGGTACTCTCTCTTTAGATGCTAAAACATTGGATACGATGTTGTTATGAGAAAGCATAACGCCTTTTGGTTTTCCTGTGGTTCCAGATGTATAAATTAGTGTTGCTAAATCTGTAGGTTTTACATTGTTTTTTCTTTGCTCTAGTTCTTCTTGGTTGGCTGTATCTTCTCCTAATTGAAGTACTTCTTTCCAAGATTTTTCATTGGCAATATCATTAAAAGTATAAACTTCTTTTAAACTTGTTTTATCTTTAATTTTATTGATTTTTTCTAACACTTCAACATCAGAAACAAAACAGTAAATAGATTCTGAGTGATTTAATACATATTCGTAATCTTCTTTACAAATTGTTGGATAAATAGGTACATTTTGTGCTCCAGTTTGTAAAATACCAATATCACAAATATTCCATTCGGTTCTATTTGTGCTAGAAATAACTGCAATTTTATCGTTAGGTTGCACACCTAATCGCAATAAACCTCTACTAATTTTATTAGCACTGTCTATATATTCTTTGGTGGATGTAGTTACCCAATTTCCATTTGATTTAGAGGTAAATGCATCTTTTAAATTATGGGTTTCTAATTGATAATATGGAAAATCAAAAAGTCTTTTTATTTCTATTGCCATGTGTGTGTATTTGTAATATGCAAAATAGGAAATTTACTGCTATTGAACAAATACTATTTTAGTCTTGTTTTTTCTATGAATTTTGTAATTTTTAAAGTAATTTTTTAAGTTTTTTAAAATCTTATAACTTATAAAAAAGATTTTTTTTGAATAAACCGACTAAAAGATAATTTTGAGTAATATAAAAAAGAAACTAGCTTTCTCATACTCGAAAAAGCTAGTTGTAATTTGGTAACGATTGACCCCTAATCCAATCGTTTTCCATTATGGTTCAAATTTACATAGTTTTAGTGAATTAAAAATAGGTATTAATACCTATTTTTTGTCTATTAAATATTTTCCAAAACTTTTACCATTTATTCTAGTGTACTTAGAATCAATGTTATAAGCGACATCCATTCCTGTTACATTAAAATCTCCAGAAACTTGCATATACTTAATGTTTAAATCTTCTTCGAATTTTGTATTGATAAAAGAAACTCCATTTTTAAATTCTGTGTACTTAAATGTTGCAGAATCTTTAAAAACTGAATTAGAGAAACTTACATTTCTACTAAATTTTGCATATTTAAAAGAGGCAATTTCATCAAAAGTTGTTTTTGAAAAGTTTATGTTATAATCGAATTTTGCATATTTAAAAGTAGTGTCATCATTAAATGTACTTCCAGAAAAATCTGCATTTCTTTCGAAACGAGAGTATTTAAACATTGCTTTTCGTTCGAAATTACAGTTTTTAAAAATTGTTTCATCTTTAAAACTTGCTGTAAATATATAGTCAGAATTTTCATCAGGAATGTATGCTAAAACATCATTTCTAAATGTACAGTTTGTAAATGAAATTTTTACATCTATTATTTTTTTAATTTCGTTGGTAGAGTTTCCAGAACCCCAATTAAACCAACTTCGTTTTTTCTTTTTTGGAAGTTTTTCCAAAGCTTCATCCATATACGTAAAGTCTAAAATGCCTACAATTGTAGCGTTCGCAATAGAAATTGATTTTCCGTTCTTTATGTCTTTTAGAATATCGGAAGCTTCTACTATTTCTTGTGCAGCACTTAAAGTTGCAGTTAAAAAAAGACAAATGCTTAAAAGCGTAATTTTATGTTTCATTTTATATGGTGTTTTAAAGTGTTTTATTAAATGACCACTCAAAACTTAAAATGTGACAGTTTTTATATAACAAACGTAATTACAAAGGTAGTTTTTCCATTTTTAGAATTAAAATGAATACTTCCTTTATGTGCTTCAACAATGCTTTTAGTTAATGTTAACCCAATTCCAGAACCATTTTTACGAGTGGTAAAATAGGGTACAAAAATATTTTCTTTAATTTCATTAGAAATACCAATTCCATTATCGGAAATTGCTAAATGCAAACGATTATTTTCTTCTGAAAGCTGAATTTCTATTTCTGGATGTTTAGTTTCTGCAAGTGCATACAAACAATTAGAAATTATATTGATGAGAATTTGTTCGATTTGATTTTTATCGGCATTTATTAAAAAATTATCTTTTGTATTAAAAATTAAGTTAATTTTTTTAGCCAAAAAGTCTTGTTTGTATAGTTCTAAAGTGTTGCTAATAGTTTCCGTTAAACTAATTTCTTGCTTATTTGGCAAAGGTAATTCAGTCAATTTTCTGTACGTATCTACAAAAGAAGTTAAATGTAACGAACGTCTTTTAATAATACTTAAACCTTGTAAAAGTTCGTCAATAGTATCTTCGTCTGTATTTTCTTCTTGTAATAAAGAATGTAAGTTTTCCGCCAAACTACGAATAGGAGTAATGGTGTTTATAATTTCGTGCGACATTACATTCATTAATTTATACCAAGCTTCTTTCTCTTTTTTGTCAATTAATTGTTGAATAGTTTCTAACGAAACCACCAAATATTCGAATTCATTGGTTTGAGTTACAGCAGTTTTTAAGAAGAAATTTTCTGTATCATCATTTATTTTTAAGGAAATAGTGTTTTTAATTGCTGCCCAATTTTTAATAAAATCGGCTAATTCTCCGATTTTGGTTTGTAGTAAATTCCAATTGTAAAATTTGGGTATTTTTAAAAAGTTAGCAAATGCTTTGTTAATTTGAAAAACGGATATTTCTCCATTTTTATCTTTCTTAAGAATTAAAATTCCAATTCCTAAACTTTCTATAATATTTGTAAAAATAAGTTGTTCGGATGTTTTAGTTAAACTTTGTTTTCTGTGTTTTTCTAATAATAAAGCTGTTTTGTTATGCAATGGATTTTTTCTTTTTTCAGCAGAAATGGTATTGGAATAATCATTAAAAAGTAAACAATCTATCGATTTTTCGATATCTGTAAATAGTTTTTTAAGATATTCTGTAAACAAAAAAAACTGAAATAAAAGGAACAAAGAAAACCCAATAGTGTTTACTAAAAAGCCTTTTTTAAAGCTAAAAACGATAATTACGCCATTAACAATCAATAAAATTAATCGAATTACAATTTGAATATATTGTGGTTTTCCCATTTATAATTGATGTTTCTCTAATCTTCTGTACAAAGCAGCTCTTGTTAAGCCCAAATCTTTTGCGGCTTTCGAAATATTGCCTTGGTGTTTTGTAATTGCTTGCTTAATTAATATTTTTTCAGTTTCTTCTAAATTTAAATTTTCGCCTAAATTTACATCAATTTTCTTTGTGGAAAAATGCAAATCAGAAACTTCTATTTCATTATTATCTGTAATAATTACGGCTCTTTCTACAATATGTTCTATTTCTCTAATATTTCCTGGCCAATGGTATTTTTCCATTGCTTTTAAAGCTTCCGAAGTAAAATGGGTTATTTTTTTTCGATATTTCTGTGTAAGTTTTTCGAGGAAATGAGTCGCTAATAATTTAATATCGTTTGTTCTTTCACGAAGTGGAGGCAAATTCAATTCAATGGTATTTATTCGGAATAACAAATCTTGACGAAATGTTTCTTTTTCTACCATTTTATGGATTGGGGCATTTGTAGCACAAATAATTCTGGCATCAATTTCTGTTTCTTTTCCTTCTCCTAACCGTGTTATTTTTTTATTCTGAATTACGGTTAACAATTTAGATTGTAAATGCAGTGGTAAATTGCCAATTTCATCTAAAAAAATAGTGCCTCCTTTTGCCAATTCAAATCTTCCTAAAGTGTCTTTATATGCATCTGTAAAGGCTCCTTTTACATAACCAAACAATTCACTTTCGAATAAATTTTCGTTTAAAGAGCCTAAATCTACATGTATAAAAGGATAATTTTTTCTGTTCGATTGTAAATGAATTTCTTTGGCAAACACAAATTTTCCTGTTCCATTTTCACCCAAAATTAAAACGTTGGCATCTGTTGGTGCTACTTTTTTAACCAAATTTATGGCAGATTGCATGGCTGTAGAATTCCCAATAATGTGTTCTGTTTTCTGATGAAACTCTTTGTCTTGATGTTCTTGAATGGTTTCTAATTGAGTGTTTTTTCTTTTAGAACGAGACAATTCTACACCTGCATTTACAGAAGTGTAGAGTTTTTCTGTTGTCCAAGGTTTTAAGATAAAATCGGTTGCGCCTTTTTTTATGGTATCTACTGCTAAATTTACGCTTCCAAAAGCAGTCATTAAAAGAATGGTAGTTTCTGAGCTAATTTCTTTTATGTTTTTTAGCCAATACAAACCTTCTTTTCCATCTTCAAAACCAATTCTATAATTCATATCTAACAACACAACATCAATGGTGTTTTTGGTTAAATGCGAATTTATATGCTGTGGATTGTTTTCAGTAATTATTTTTGAAAAGTATTTTTTTAAGCTAATTCTGGCTGAAAACAGAATATCATCATCATCGTCTACAATTAAAATGGTGGCTTCTTTTTTTCTCATACTACATAATTAGTGTTTTGTTTGAATATGAACAAAAATATGTCCGTTTTTGAACACTTTTAATTTTTAACGTATTTTTAAATAAATGATAATCAATATTTTAGTGTTTATTTTTCATTGGCATATTTGTGGCATATCTATTACCAAACGAAACAGAAATTATGGATACTCAAATAAAACCTAAAAATAAAAAAATTAAAAAAATGCTTTTATGGGGAATTCCTACTGTAATTTTATTGGCAGTAATTTTAATGAATGCCACCAGAAAAAGGCAAGTCAATCTTAAAAAAGATAACATTAGTATTCATGAAGTTATCAAAGGAGATTTCGAAGATGTAATTTTATTCAATAGTACAGTTGAGCCTAAAACATCTGTTTTGGTGAATGTAATTCAAGGTGGTTCTGTTTCAGAAATTTTTGTAGAAAGTGGACAAATACTCAAAAAAGGAACGCCACTTTTAAAGGTGTACAATCCGAATGCAGAATTGAATTACCTAACCCAAGAAACTGCAATGGTCGAGCAAATTAATAATTTAAGAAATTTGCGTGTAAATATTAAAAACCAGCAATTAAGTTTAGACCAACAACTATTAAGCATTAATAATGATTTTAGAAATGCAGAGAGACAATATAAATTAGATTCAATTTTATATAAAAAAGAAGTGATTGCAAAGAACGATTATCAAAAAACACAACAAGAATATACGTTCCAAAAAGAGAGAAGTGGCGTGATAAAAGAAAGTGTTTTCAACGAGAAAAAAAGTAGAGATAATCAACTTGCTAGAATAAACTCTTCTTTATCGAACATGGAAAAAAGCTTAGAATTATTGCACAAAAATAAAGAGAATTTTGTGGTAAAAGCACCTGTAAATGGCTTGTTATCTTCTTTTAATCCTATTTTAGGAGAAAGCTATACTCAAGGTCAGCCAATTGGAAAAATGGATGTTTTAGATGGTTATAAATTGGTTGCAAAGGTAGATGAATATTATATTTCTAAATTACGAGAAGGTATTTCTGGAACAGTTGCCTTAAACACAAAAAACTACGAAGTAGAATTATCGAAAGTGTTTCCTGAAATTATTGGAGGTCAGTTTAAAATCGAATTAAATTTTAAACAAGATTCACTTTCAAACGACGTAAAAAGAGGAATGTCTTTAAAAACAAAGATGTTTTTATCTGGTAAAACAGAAGCTTTATTATTAAGCAAAGGACTGTTTTATCAAAGTACAAATGGGACATGGGTTTTTGTGTTAAATTCGGACAGTAAAGCCGTAAGAAGGAACATTAAAATTGGTAGAGAAAATCCTTTTTATTACGAAGTTTTAGAAGGATTAGAAGTAGGAGATAAGGTAATTACATCGAGTTATGATGATTATAAAGATGTTGAACAGATTAATATTGAGTGAGTCTTCAGTCTTCAGTTAGCAGTTGGCAGTCTTCAGTATTCAGTAGGCAGTTGCAGTTTTCATAAATATCCTGCAAGGTTTTAAAAACCTTGTAGGTATAAAATAAAAAGTAAAAAAATAAAAGTTTAATTTAAAACACAGTTTCCACACTGATTTTCTTCCCTTTGGAAAGATTAAGATGGGTTTATTATGATAAAAATAACAGATTTAGTAAAGATTTACAGAACAGAAGAAGTAGAAACTACAGCTTTAAATAAGTTGAGTTTAGAGGTTGAAAAAGGAGAATTTGTTTCAATAATGGGTGCTTCAGGTTGTGGAAAATCGACACTTTTAAACATTATTGGTTTGTTAGATGCACCCAATAATGGAAGATATCTTTTTGATGGAACAGAAGTAGCAACTTTTAACGAAAAACAAAGAGCTGGTTTGCGTAAAGCAAATATTGGTTTTGTGTTTCAAAACTTTAATTTAATTGACGAATTAACGGTTTACGAAAATGTGGAATTACCATTAATTTACAACAAAGTAAAAGCATCCGAAAGAAAAGAACGCGTAACCGAAATTTTAGAAAGAATTGGCATTGCACACAGAGCAAAACATTTTCCACTGCAATTATCTGGTGGGCAACAACAAAGAGTTGCAGTGGCAAGAGCTTTGGTTACCAACCCAAAATTGATTTTAGCAGACGAGCCAACAGGAAATTTAGACAGTAAAAGTGGAAATGATGTTATGGAATTATTAACAGAATTACACGCAACAGGAGCTACAATTATAATGGTAACACACTCTTCTTACGATGCACAATTTTCGTCGAGAATTGTAACCTTAAAAGATGGAGAAATCGTATCAGAAAAAACAAACGAACATAAAGTAGATGTTTTGGTTGAATAAAAAAATAAACCCGAAGTTTATAATTCAATTCTCTTGAAAATCAAGAAGTTATTTCTGTGAATTAATACTCAATTTAACTGGGTAACAGGAATTTACATTCATCAAAAAAAAGCAACTTATGTTACAAATATGGTTTAAAATATTCTTTAGAAACAGCAAAAAGAACTGGCTAAATGCATTGATAAATATCAGTGGATTAACATTGGGGTTGGCTGGTTTATTAATCATTTTATTATATCTAAATGAAGAAAAAAGTTACAATCAATGGAACCCAAATAAAGACGATGTTTATAGAGTAAACTTAAAAAGGCCAAAATCTGGCGAAGTTTGGTTTACTGTAAATGCAGGAATGTATTTAACATATCCTAAAGAAATACCAGAAGTAACAGAGGCTTTAATGGTAAAACCTTTCTACAGAAGTAGAGTAGTACAATATAAAGATGTTTTCGAATTTAACGATAAAACAATACTAACAGATCCACAGTTTTTCGATTTTTTTCCTTTTAAAATTATGGAAGGATCCACTCAAAAATTTTCGGAAGTTAGAACAAATATAGCATTATCTACAACTTATGCAGAACGTATTTTTAAGGGAGAAAAAGCCGTAGGTAATTCAGTAAAAATAGGCGATAACAATTATATAGTTGCTTGTGTTTATGAACTGCCAAAAAATTCTCATTACGAACCAGATTTATTACTTCAGTTTAGCGAAGATTTTGATGTGAATTGGGGGAACCACAATAACGAATTGTTCTGTAGAATTACTAAAGATGCCAATCTTGAATTTGTTAAGGAAAAAATGGACGAGATAATTGTAAGTGCTCATAAAAAATCTGCGATAGAAGATGGAATTAGTTTGGAGGAATTTAACGAAAAATTTCGTCCTCCAACAGTACTTTTAGACAAGTTAGACACACTCTATTTACACAATACAGCAAAAAGAGCTGGGCCAAGTGGCACAGGAAATTACCAATTATTAATGGTTTTGTTAGGTTTATCGATTTTATTAATTGTTATTTCTTGTGTTAACTTCATCAACTTATCTGTAGCATCTGCAAGTCAGCGAGCGAAAGAAGTAGGGGTAAAGAAAACGTTGGGTTTATCTAAAAAACAATTGCTTTTCCAATATGTATTCGAAATTGTTTTACAAGGTTTCATTTCTTTTGTTATTGCGCTTGTAATTGTAGAATTGGCATTACCATTTTTCAACCAATTTGTGGGAAAAGAAATTTCAATTTTACATACAAATTCATTAATAACTTTATTTATAGCTTCAATTTTAATATCTTTTTTTGTTGGGAGTATTCCTGCTTTGTATTTATCAAACTTTAAAGCGATTGAAGTTTTAAAAGGAAGTATTTCTAAAAGTAAAAAAGGCAATTTAGCCAGAAATCTAATGCTGGGACTTCAATTTTTAATCTCTGGTTTTTTTATAATTAGCATGCTAATTGTAGGAACACAAATTAATTATATGATGCAAAAAGATGTAGGTTTCGATAAAGAACAAGTCTTAACTGTAGATGTTTACGATATTAAAAATGAATTAAAAAAATACGAACTCACAAAAAAAGTTTTAATAAAAAATCCAAATATTATAGGGATTACATCAAGTATGTTTGTTCCTGGAGATGGTTTTGTAAACGGAACTTCCTTAATTCACAAAATAAATGATAAAAGATTTAATGCTGCATCTAATATTGTTGATTACAACTATATAGATTTCGCTAAAATTAAGCTGTTAAAAGGAAGAAATTTTTCAGAAAAATTTGCATCAGATACTTTAAAAATAATTATTAATGAAACCGCTGCAAAAGATTTAGGAATTTATAACAAACCTTTAGGTGAAAAACTAAATTTAGGTTGGTTAGATGATAATCAAACTGGTTTTGAAGTTATTGGAATGATTCAGGATTATCATTTCGATGGATTTGATACAGAAATTAAACCCATGTTTATGGTGCTTTGGACCGCCATTGATTTTCCTGATGGATGGTTGCCTGCCATTCAATTTAAAATAAAAGGAAACAATATTGATAAAACCATTGCAGAAATAGAAGCCTTTTGGAAACAAAATATAGATGCTAAATATCCTTTTTCATATGAGTTTTTAGACCAGAAATTTGCAGAAACGTATAAGAAGTATCAAAAACAACAAACGATGTTTTTAATATTATCAATTTTAGTAATCTTAATATCTCTTTTAGGCTTATTTGCTTTGGCAACTTTAACAATTCAGCAACGTTTAAAAGAAGTTGCTATTCGAAAAACGCTGGGAGCTTCTGTTAAAGAAATTATGTTTCAGTTATTAAAAAACTTTTTGAAAGTAGTAGTTGTTTCTTCTGTAATATTAATTCCTATTGCGTATTATTTTATGGAAAACTGGTTAGAAAACTTTGTGTACAGAGTAGAAATGCCAATACTTCCTTACATATTAACGCCAATTATATTAATCATTTTAGTCTTTGTGGTTGTTGGTTTAAAAGCTTACAACGCAACAAAAATCGACTTGATTAAATATTTAAAATTCGAATAATTATGTTTAAAACTTGGTTTAAAATATTCTATAGAAATAGCAAGAAAAATTGGTTAAATATTGTAATTAACATTGCAGGGTTAACTGTTGGTTTTGCAGGACTTTTATTGGTTTTATTGTATTTGAATGATGAAGAGAGTTATAATGCTACAAACCCAAATGTTGGTGAAGTTTATAGAGTAATTCATAAAATGTCTGATGGTGAAATTTGGGCAAATAGCACGAATGTTGAAGGAATAAAATATAAAGAAGATATTCCTGAAGTAACAGATTATTATTTAAGTGATGGTTGGTATGGAAGTTTTGTTGTAAAAATTGATGGAAAAGATTTCTACACAAGAAATATGTTAAGAGGAAACCCAAGTTTTTTCAACTTTTTTCCTTATAAGATTATTGAAGGAAGTGTACAAAAGTTTAAAGAAGTAGTCTCTAATGCAGCCATATCAGAAAAACAAGCTAAAGTTTATTTTGGTAAAAAATCTGCAATTGGTAAAACCATATCTTTTAAAGGGAGGTCATATATAATTACAACTGTTTATAAAATTGAAGGGAAGCATTATTATATGCCTAATGTAGTAACTCAATTTAAAGAAGAACCAAAAGGTCATTGGGGCAATTTTTCTAACACCTTATTTGTAAAAACAAACAAAGGAGCAGCGTTAACGGATATTAATAAAAAAGCAAATGCAGTTTGGTATAAAAATGCCACTGAACCACGAGCAAAAGAAGAAGGGCTTACTCCAGAAGAATTTTTTAAAAAATTCGGAACCACTGTAATTTTAGAACCATTAAAAGATATCCGTTTAAAAACAATTGCTAATGATGCAGGTCCAGAAGGAAAAGGTAATTATGAGCTTATTTTAATTATGCTGTCTTTATCTCTTTTACTAATTATTATTTCTTGTGTAAATTTTATCAACCTATCTATTGCAGCTGCAACACAAAGAGCAAAAGAAGTTGGCGTTAAAAAAACGTTGGGTCTTTCTAAATTAGCTTTAGCAAGACAATATGCTTTAGAAATTGTTGTACAAGGGTTTATTGCCTTTATCTTATCTTTAGTTTTAGTAGAATTTATTTTGCCTTCTTTTAATGATTTTATGCGAAAAGAAATTTCAATTTTAAATTTCGAATTGCTTCTAAAAATAGCTGTTTTCTCCATAATTGTATCGTTAGTAGTAGGTTTTATACCAGCTATTTATCTTTCTAAATTTAAATCTGTAGAAGTGTTAAAAGGAAATGTTTCTAGAAGCAAACAAGGTGTTTTAGCGAGAAATGTTATGTTGGGAATTCAGTTTTTAATTTCAGGATTTTTCTTAACAGGTTCCCTAATAATTTACAAGCAAGTAAATTATATGATACACAAAGATTTAGGTTTTAAAGGAGATCAAATAATTGTTGTACCAATGAACGAATATAAAGATAGATACAAAAAGTATTTATTGGCAAAAAAAGAGTTAATTAAATACCCAAATATAGATGTTGTAACGAGCAATTCTTTTATTATTGGTGGTGGAAGTTCTAATTCAACAAATGTAGAATACAAAGATATTTCTGTACAAACCAATGGAAATGCAATAGATTTTAATTATTTACAAACGTTAAATGTAAAATTACTCAAGGGAAGATTGTTGCAAGAAAATATAAGTTCAGATACCATTAAAAATGTTTTAATTAATGAAACTTTAGCAAAAGCATACAATATTTATGACGATCCAATAGGTAAAAAATTAAAAGTTGGTTTTAGTGGTTCTAAAACTAAAGATGGAAAATATGAAATTGTAGGAATGGTAAAAGATTACCATATTAACGGATTAGATTCTAAAATTCCGCCAACATTATTTTTCAATTGGAATACTATCAGTTGGATGAAACAAAACTTTTGGATGGTTCAGTTTAAAATTAAACCTAATAATGTTCAAGAAACTTTAAAATACATCGAAAATTACTGGAAAGAAAATATTGAACAGGGATATCCTTTTCATCCTCAGTTTTTAAATAAGCGTTTTGCGAGAACTTATAAGAAATATCAAAACCAGCAAACCTTATTTTTAATTTTAACAACTGTGGTAATTGTTGTGTCGTTATTAGGTTTATTTGCATTGGCAACGTTAACAATTCAACAACGATTAAAAGAGGTGTCTATTCGTAAAACCTTAGGAGCTTCTGTAAAAGAAATTATATTTCAATTGATAAAAAGTTTCCTCAAAATTACAATTATTTCGTCTATAATTTTAGTTCCAATTGCTTATTACTTTATGGAAAACTGGTTGCAAAACTTTGTGTATAGAATAGAAATGCCAATGCTTCCGTTTATTTTAACGCCAATGATATTAATTATTTTAGTATTTGTTGTAGTGGGTTTAAAAGCTTATAATGCTACAAAAATTGATTTGATTAAATATTTAAAATTCGAATAAAAAAAGTCTAAAAACGTGAGTTCTATTTAAGAATCAATATATAGACTTTCAAAATAAAAACATTTAAGTATTTAATAATCAATCACTAGTGTGTCTAGCTCACGTTAAAAAACTAAAAAGAATTGTTATTGTAGAAGCTATCATAAAAACGCTTCAGTAATTTTTTGGACATATAAACGAATTTAAAAGTTATATATTCTAAAATAGAAACATACTTTTTATTAAAAAAATATAATGAGAATATTTTTTATAAAGTCTTAAACCTTCAAAAAATTAATATTAAAGAGGCTGTCTTAAAAGTAAATTTAGCTGTCATTTTTAGTAAAATCGAAAAAAAATATTGAAATTCAATAAATAAAATTTCTCCATTACAGTCGAAATGATAACAAATTCTAATGCTTTTAAGATAGCCTCTTTTTATAGATATTTAAAATTATTTGTAGAAATTGTAATAGTAATTAAAATTTAGATGCTGCTCTTAAAAACCGCCTCCACTTCCAGGTCCACCACCAGAAGGTCCACTTGTAGCTTGCGCTTTTTGGGGGTTTAAAATAAAATAGGTAGCCAAAGAAGTTAAGGCAGCATATTTACCATAGTTTCCAATTTTTTGTAAAGCCTGTTTTCTTGAAATGCTTTTTGCTGGTATTTCTTTATTTTTCATAATTATTGATTATTTGAGTACTATTTTTTTTGTAATTTTTCCTTTTTCATCTTTCAAACTAGCTAAGTAAAAGCCTGTTTTTATGTTAGCTGGTAACAGAATAGTATTTTGTTTTTTCACCTTAAATTGTTTTGTAAAAATTTCCTTTCCTAAAATATTATATAAGGTAATTTTGGCTATTTTTCCAGAAGCTCTTAGAATGGTTAATGTTCTGTTAGAGATAAACATGCTTGTATTTACAAGCTCTTCTTCTTGTTTTAACCCCAAAGTTTTTTTAGAAGTATGTAAGTAAAAACGGCCTACACCACTTTGAGTGGTTTGTAGCTGTATTTTATAAGAATCATCTGTTTTGTTCAAAGGGGTATATGTATTGTATTTTTTGTCTTCTAAATAAATGGTAATTCCTTTGGGAGTATTTTTAGCATTCACATAAAACGTAAGTTTTGCATTGGCTTTGGCATCAACTCCTAATGGAATAACCATTTTTTGAATATGAGTAGGAGGTAAGCCTTGTAGGGCATATTTTTTGCCATCGCTATTTACTAAATGTGTGTACACTTTAAAAAAGTCTGTAGTTCCTGTAAACAAACCAGCATCATACCCAGGATCTAAGCCTTTGGTAGTACCTTTTTTATAAATAATTTCTGTACTTTTAGTAATTTCGGTATCATTTAATTGTTGATTAACCTTTACTTCAACATCAAAAGAAGCATGCTGCTGTCCACTACTTTTTTTGAAAGTATTGCTTTTTTGATGCGTCAATATAGATTTAGGAATGTTAATTGTACCACCACCATTTTTAGATTCAATAAAAAACCCTTGACCAGGAGCAATATACTCTATGGCAGTTTTTAAATGATTGTAAGGTTTATATTCAGTACCATTCCATAAGAAAATAGCAATATTTGTTGGGTTTAACTCGCTTGCATTGATTGTTAAAAAATTATCAACAGCTAAAGCATTGCTAATTGGAATAAAAGCTGGGTATGGGTTTGCAATCAAATTCCATTTACTATTAGCTCCTTGTGTTACGGGTATAGAGGCATTGGTATTTTTATAAGTTCCTGTAAAAGCAAAGTTTCCAGATTTTTGTCTTAACATTCCATAACCTTTGCCATTTATAAAATCTCCGGCTGTAGTGATGTTTGCCACCAATTCATATTCCCAAGGAGAAGGAGGGATTGAATTATTGTTATTATAATGAGCAATAGCATATTTCGTTTTGTCTAAACTTTTACGTAATTCGTTGTTAATATCTGTTGCAAAATTATTCATAGATTGCCCAATAACAGGTGCGCCTACCAGATGCCATTTATTTACAGCAGTAGGGTCTTCATCTACATATCTGTTGTAGGTTATGTTTCCAGTTACAAGTCCGTTTACTAATAAAGAAGCACTGCTTTTATCATTAGAATTTATAATTACAGCTCCTGAGTTGTTGCTTAAATTTCGTTCCACAGAAAGGCTTTTTCCAGCGTTTATAGAAAGTGTTGCGCCATTTTCTACAACAATATCTTTTGCTTTCGCATTTACATTGATAATCGGAAGCTTAGAGACATTTTTTATAACTCCTGTTGAATTTAAAGTAGGAATTCCATTCGACCAGTTTGTAGCGTCGTTCCAATTGGAATTTGTTGCGCCTGTCCAATTGCTTAAAAGGGCATCATACTCATACGCTCCCAAATCTATGGTGGTATTAAAAACACGAGAATTTCCTGCTAAATCTTTGGTTTGTGTGTTAACGGTATTGTCTCCTAAGTTTAATAAAGGAGAGTTGGCTTGTAAGTTGTAATTATTCGTTTTCGCATTTACAAATAAAGGGTCGGTTAGGGTTGTACCATTTATATTATTTGTTCCTGTTGGATTTTCACCTTTTAAATAGCTATAATTAACAGTAAAACTCCCTGAATCGATTAATTCGGTATTCGGATTGTCTGTTATGGTATGATTCCCTGCAATAATAGAATTGGTTAAGGTTACTGTTCCTCTATAATTTCCAATAATTCCTTTTCCTTTGGTGGTTGGGGTATTATTAACCATACTACAATTAATGAATGACACCTTACCATAATCTACAAAAACAGGGTTTGACTTTTCTGCAGTATTGTTAAAAAACAAGCAATTTGTATAACTGGTTCCTGTTCCAGAACGATGGTATATGGCAGTTCCTAAAAGGGCATTGTTGTTTCTAAAAACACAATTTTTAATGGTCGTATTATTTGAATTATAATTGTAAATTCCAGCCCCTAATTGGTCATCAAAAATACCAACATCGGCATTGGCATTGGCATTTTCAAAAATAAGGCCATCAATAGTTATTTTATTTTTGTCTTCAATTTTTAATAAAGTGTAGCTGTTGTCTGCATTTCCTGCAGCACCAATTTCTCCTGAGATTATGGTTGGGTTTTCTGCCCAATTACGTTGGTTTAAAGCCGTTTCTGTTCCGTTAAATCCTCCATATATCTTTGTATTTGCAGGAGGCGTAAAAGCATCGGTTCTGTTATTTCCTGGTTTGTAAATGCCTTTGGCGACCCAAATTTCATCACCACAAAACCCTGCATTTTTTACCCCATCTTGTAAACTATTATAAGCATTTACCCAAGAAGTTCCATCATTTTTACCTGTTGCATTTGTGTTTACATAAATGGTTTTAGCAGTAGCACTTACAGTAAAACTCTTCTTTGTAGAAAAAGCAGAACCTGCAAAATTAGGGTCGATGGCTTGTACTTTAAAATTGAATGTTTTGCCACAAGAAGAGGCAGGTAGTTTGAAATTGTAACTTGTATTTTGTTGTGCATTTCCTAGAGCAGGGAGTTTGCGCCAACCATTATTTTCGTTAGCCATTGGGCTTTTTACAAATTTAGGAGTGCCCACAGGAGTTTCTTTTATATATACATTGTAGCTTAAGCCTGTGCTTTTTGTTTCGTTATCTGTACTGGCAGTCCAAGACAAGGTGGCTGTATCGTTTTTATTGATAACAGCTGTTAGGTTGTTTGGTGCTGTGGGTTTTGTGTTAGAGGTGCTACTGTTATTTTTATAGATTTTAGTAACCCTTCCACTTTTTGTAAAACCAGTAAGTAAAATATCTAAATCGCCATCGTTGTCGATGTCTCCAAAAGCTACAGAACTATTATTAACTTCTGTGAGACTTTGTTTTTCGGTAAAGTTTCCATTGCCATTGTTGGTATAGATTTTAGAAACCTTTCCACTTGAGGATTTTCCAGTGATTACAATATCTAAGTCGCCATCGTTATCGGTATCTCCAAAGGCAACAGAAGCTCGATAAACACCAATTAAACTTTGTTTTTCGGTAAAGTTTCCATTACCATCGTTGATATAGATTTTCGTACCACTTCTACCCAGTGTAAGTACAAAATCTAAATCGCCATCGTTGTCGATGTCTCCAAAGGCAACAGAACTTCCAACAATTCCTGCAAGACTTTGTTTTTCGATAAAGGTTCCATTGCCATCGTTGGTATAGATTTTAGAAATTACTCCACTTGATAATGTTCCAGAGAGCAAAATATCTACATCGCCATCGTTGTCTATATCACCAAAGGCTACAGAACTTTTATATACACCTATTAAACTTTGTTTTTCGGTAAAGTTTCCCTTGCCATCGTTGGTATAGGTTTTCGTAATTTCCCCACTTGAGGATCTTCCAGTGAGTAAAATATCTACATCGCCATCGTTGTCGATATCTCCAAAAGCTACGGAACTATAACTAACTCCTATTAAACTTTGTTTTTCGGTAAAGTTTCCATTGCCATCGTTGGTATAGGTTTTCGAAATTCTTTTACTTCCTGTAAACCCAGTGAGCAAAATATCTAAATCACCATCGTTGTCGATGTCACCAAAAGCAACAGAACTATAACTAACTCCTATTAAATTTTGTTTTTCGGTAAAGTTTCCATTGCCATCGTTGGTATAGGTTTTCGTAATTATTATATTTCCATTGGAATATCCAGAAAGTAAAACATCTAAATCGCCATCATTGTCAATATCTCCAAAAGCTACGGATCCAGCATTAACATTAGGTAGCCCTGTAGTTGTAACTTCTGTAAAAAGAGGTGTTTTATACTCATACGCTCCTAAATCTATGGTGGTATTAAAAACACGAGAATTTCCTGCTAAATCTTTGGTGCTCTTATTTGCGGTATTGTTTCCAACATCTACTAATGGTGAATTTTCTTTTAAACTAAAATCGTTGTTAGCTACATTTACAAATAAAGGGTCGGTTATGGTTGTACCATCTATATTTGCTGTTCCAGTTGGATTTTCACCTTGTAAATAACTGTTGTTTATAGTTAAACCACTTCCATTGGCATTTTTTACAGTTCCTGTATTACCGCTAAAAACACTGTTTGTAATGTTAACTACATTTGCTGAATTAGCACTATGTAAACCACCACCAGTGTTCGTTGCTGTATTGTTTACCAATGTACAATTCACTAAATCTAATTGTGCACCTGTTTCTACAGATATCGCACCTCCATAGGTGGCTGTATTATTATAAAACAAACTATTGTTTACTTTTACAGATGCTGTACTTTCATAGACAACAATGCCTGCTCCAACGCCATTGGCTCCTGTGGGTTTCGCGGTTAAATTTCTAAAAATACAATGGTCTATGTTAATGTTGCTTGCTTTATTAATATAAATTCCTGCTCCTGTTCTGCCTGATAAACTATTTTTATTGTCTGCAAAAGCATTTTCAAAAATAAGGCCATCAATAGTTATTTTATTTTTGTCTTCAATTTTTAATAAAGTGTAGCTGTTGTCTGCATTTCCTGCAGCACCAATTTCTCCTGAAAGAATCATTGGGTTTGCTTTCCAGTTACGTTGGTTTAAAGCCGTTTCTGTTCCGTTAAACCCTCCATATATTTTTATATTTGCAGGAGGTGTAAAAGCATCGGTTCTTTTATTTCCTGGAGTATAAGTGCCTTTTGCTACCCAAATTTCATCACCACAAAACCCTGCATTTTTTATCCCATCTTGTAAGCTAGTATAAGCATTTACCCAAGAAGTTCCATTATTTTTACCTGTTGCATTTGCATTTACATAAATGATTTTAGGACTTACAGAAAAACTCTTTTCCGAAGAAAAAGCAGAACCTACAAAATTAGGGTCGATGGCTTGTACTTTAAAATTGAATGTTTTACCACAAGAAGAGGCAGGTAGTTTGAAATTGTAACTTGTATTTTGTTGTGCATTTCCTAAAGCAGGGAGTTTACGCCAACCATTATTTTCGTTAGCCATTGGGCTTTTTACAAATTTAGGAGTGCCTACAGGGTTTTCTTTAATATATACATTGTAGCTTAAGCCTGTGCTTTTTGTTTCGTTATCTGTACTAGCAGTCCAAGACAAGGTGGCTGTATCGTTTTTATTGATAACGGCTGTTAGGTTGTTTGGTGCTGTGGGTTTTGTGTTAGAGGTGCTGTTACTATTTTTATAGATTTTAGTAAATCTATTTCTTTCTGTAAATCTCTTAATTTTTGTATTTCCAGTAATTAAAATATCTAAATCGCCATCGTTGTCGATGTCACCAAAAGCTACAGAGCCTCGATCACCAACTATTAAATTTTGTTTTTCGGTAAAGTTTCCACTGCCATCATTGGTATAGGTTTTCGAAATTTTTTCACTTGAGGATTGTCCAGAGAGTAAAATATCTAAATCGCCATCGTTATCCATATCTCCAAAGGCAACAGAACTTTGAAAAACTCCTGTTAAGCTTTGTTTTTCGGTAAAGTTTCCATTGCCATCGTTGGTATAGGTTTTCGAAATTACTTTACTTCCTGTATCTGTATATCCAGTGATTAAAATATCTAAATCGCCATCATTTTCAATGTCACCAAAGGCAACAGAACTATGATAAACTCCTGTTAAACTTTGTTTTTCGGTAAAGTTTCCATTACCATCGTTGATATAGGTTTTCGAAATTATTCCACTTCCTGTTCCTGTATGTCCAGTGAGTAAAATATCTAAATCGCCATCGTTATCCATATCTCCAAAAGTTACGGAACCATAACTAACTCCTATTAAACTTTGTTTTTCGGTAAAGTTTCCATTGCCATCGTTGGTATAGGTTTTCGTAATTTTTCTACTTGAGGGGTGTCCAGAAGAAAGTAAAATATCTAAATCACCATCGTTGTCAATATCTCCAAAGGCTACAGAACCTTGATGAATAGCTATTAAACTTTGTTTTTCGGTAAAGTTTCCATTGCCATCGTTGGTATAGGTTTTCGTAATTTCCCCACTTGAGGATCTTCCAGTGAGTAAAATATCTACATCGCCATCGTTGTCGATATCTCCAAAGGCAACAGAACTTTGATCAATTCCTATTAAGCTTTGTTTTTCGGTATAGTTTCCATTGCCATCGTTGGTATAGGTTTTAGAAATTTTAGTGTTTCCTGTAGAGTTTCCAGTAATTAGAACATCTAAATCGCCATCGTTGTCGATGTCACCAAAAGCTACAGAACTAAAATCTACATTCGGTAGTCCTGTACCTGTTACTTCTGTAAAAATAGAAGGTGCTTTGTACTCATAAACCCCTTTTCCTACTGCAGGTGAACTTTTTGTTAGTTGATAGCCATTAATGTTTTTTATACTGTTGTAAATAGGGTCTGTGTTTTCTAAATTGTTTCCATTATCTTTAATCTTAGGGGGTATTTTACCATTGTTTCCTGTTGTGGTGTTGTAAAATAATGAATGAGAAACTGTTGCTGTACCAGGACCTCCATCGTTGTTAATGTTTCCGTTAGTTCCAGTATTTTGTGTAAAAATAGTATTTACAGCTATAAGGTTTCCGTAAAAGAAATGTACGCCTCCACCTTTATTTGCAGTATTATCTGCAATGGTGGCATTGGTAAGAGTAATTGTACCACCTTCAACAGAAATTGCCCCTCCATTTGCAGAAGCGGTGTTTTGGTAAAATAAATCATTGGTAACGCTTAAATTCCCTGAAAAGCTAACAATTGCCCCTCCAACACCATTGGTTGCATTGCCTTGTGCAGTATTATGCTGAAATATACAATTAGTAATGTGGTTATTACCAGCGTTATAAACTCCACCTCCAGTTCTTCCAACAAAGGCAGGTGTGCTTTCTGCACCATCTGCAAACGAATAGCTTATAATAAAACCACTTAGTGTTGCTTTGTTTTTTATCATACGAACAATGGTGTGGCTATCTCCTGCATCTGCAGTATTGTTACCATTTAAATCGCCACTTAAAAAAGTTTTGTTATGTCTCCAATCGCTTTTATTTGCGAATTTTTCTGTACCATTAAACCCTCCTAAGAGTTTAACGCCTTCTGGTATTACAAAAGAAATAGTTTGGTCTGTACCCGATGTTGGTTTGTAAGTCCCTTTAGCGACCCAAATTTCGTCGCCACTTTTTGCAGTTGTAATGGCATTTTGCAAATTGGTGTAAGCATTTGCCCAAGAGGTACCATCTTTATTTCCACCAGAGGTATTAACATTTACATAAATGGTCTTTTGAGCGGTAAGTCCTAAAGAAAAGGACAATGCTATAAAAAGTATTAAATTTTTCATGCAAGGTAAATTTTATGTTCTTTTTGTAAAGCTAAATTACTTGAGATATCTCTTAAAAACCATACGTAGGCATACGTAGTGTTAAAAATAAAACAACGTAAGTTTGGTGTATATGATTGATTATTAAAGCTATAGAGGTCGGTAGTTAAATACGTATCCTGATTTAATTTCAAGCGACTGATAATTATACTATTATATTACATTCTATTGTTCGTTCGAGCGCAGTCGAGAACTATTCGTCTTTGTAAATTAGGCTTCGACCTTGGTTTATCCTGAGCTTGTCGAAGGGCTCAGCCAGACACTTAGCCTTCATTTAATATTTTAAATAAGTAACTATCTATGGACCTCTATAAAATTATTTATTAATTGAACTTTTTTTAAGTATTACATTTTTCTTCACATAAGGAAGCCAGATAAACTTGCAATAACAATTTTTACATTTATAAGATTTTGAACCTACCCATAATTTGTGTGTTAATTTTCTTCGAATTCTTATTGTATTGGTACATCCGCAAGTAGGACAAACTATCTCAGTTATTAATTTAATTTTAAAAGCTTTGGCTTTCATAAAAAAGTCTATTCAAGAAATAACTTTTTAGCTTTTATCTATTTAGTGTCAGTTTTCCATTTAAAACCCATCTCCTAAACCTTCTGGAGGTACGCTTGAAGCTTGTGCTTTCTGCGGATTTAAAATCATATAAGTTCCTAAAGCTGTTAAAGCAGCATACTTACCATATTTTCCTATTTTTTTAATAGCCTCTTTTCGATTAATTTTTGTTGTTGTTTTATTCATTTTATACTATTTTTAATACAGAATAATTAACACCAATTCAATTTTGAAAACAAGTATTTACCCCCTCTTTATTTTTCTTTTTTAACTGAATTGGTGTCGTTTTACAATTACTTTCTCACAATTACTTTTTTCGTTTTAATTCCTTTGGCAGTTTTTAGTTTTACAATATATACTGCTGTTTTTAACTGCTCAGGTAAATTAATGGTATAATTAGTTGCTCCTTTAACACTTGTGCTAAATACTTGTTTTCCTAAAACATCAAATAATTTTATGGTTGCTGCTTCGGAAGAAATAGTTGAAATTTCTAAACTCTTTTTATCTTTTAGCCAAATTTTAGAAGCTTTAAGTGTTTTGTTGTTCCTATCTACAGATAAAACATTTTTTGTAGTATGCATAAAAAAACGACCAACACCTTTTTGTGCTTTGCTAAAAGTTATGGTGTAATTATTATGATCATTTAGTTTTGTGAAAGTATTTTTTTGTACATCTTCTAAATAGATATTCAATCCTTCTGGAATGTTTTTTGTTTCCAAACTAAAAACAACCGTTTTATTTGCTTTAGCATTAACTCCAATAGGAACAACCATCGAATTATAACCTTTATTTGGCAAGCATTGTAAACTAAAAGGAGTTCCATTACCATTCTCTAACAGATGAGAATAAATTGAAAAATCAATATTTTCTCCTGTAAAAAGTCCTGCATCATAGCCAATATCTAAGCCTTTTGTTGCATTTTTTAAATAGATTATTTCAGTTGATTTATTTTGGGTATCAGATGTCATTTTTAAAAGCACTTCAAAACGAGTGTTCTTATTTTTTTTAGAATGTGTGTTGTAGGTTTTATAGAATAAATTACTTCCATTTTGATGACTTAACATTTCTTTGGTAATAGTAAAATCAACACCATCCGTTTTTGCGGCTACAAAAAATCCTTGTCCAGGTGCAATATATTTTGCCTCTTTAGAAGTATTATTAAATGGTTTGTAGCTAGCTGTAGATGCCTCCCAAACATAAATTGCAGTATTGGTTGGTTGCAAACTAGTAGCGTTATAAGTCAGTAAATTGTTTACTGCATTTGCATTGTTATTTGCGTTTATAAAACTTGGATATGGATTTCCTAACGCGTTCCAACTATTTCCAGAGGTTGCGCTACCATCTTTAAGTTTAATTGTTTTATTGTTATTTTCAATATTTCCTACAAATTGATACGTTCCTCCTAAAGCAGGCAAAGGTTCTAAGCGTTTTAAAGCATATCCTGTCCCATTTTTAAAATCGCCAGCACTACCAATATTTCTAGTTAAAATATATGTCCACCTATTAGAATCTTTGGTATTATCATAAACACCAACCGCATATTTAGTATCACTATCATTCTTTATTATTTTATTAATTGCAGCATCGGTAACTACAAAATCATAAATATTTTGATTCATAACAGGAACACCAATCAAATGCCAATCATTGGTTACATAGCGATTGTAATTTAATATTCCTGTTGCATTTTCTTTTACAAGTAATGAGCCACTTTTGGTTGCATTCGAGTTTATTACAATTTTTCCTGAATTGCTTAAATTTCGTTCCACAGAAAGGCTTTTTCCAGCGTTTATAGAAAGTGTTGCGCCATTTTCTACAACAATATCTTTTGCTTTCGCATTTACATTGATAATCGGAAGCTTAGAGACATTTTTTATAACTCCTGTTGAATTTAAAGTAGGAATTCCATTCGACCAGTTTGTAGCGTCGTTCCAATTGGAATTTGTTGCGCCTGTCCAATTGCTTAAAAGGGCATCATACTCATACGCTCCCAAATCTATGGTGGTATTAAAAACACGAGAATTTCCTGCTAAATCTTTGGTGCTCTTATTTGAGGTATTGTTTCCAACATCTACTAATGGTGAATTGGCTTTTAAACTAAAATCGTTGTTAGCTACATTTACAAATAAAGGGTCGGTTAGGGTTGTACCATTTATATTATTTGTACCAGTTGGATTTTCTCCTTGTAAATAACTGTTGTTTATTGTGATTCCAACTCCATTGGCATTTTTTACAGTTCCTTTATTGCCGCTAAAAATACTGTTTGTAATGTTAACTACATTTGCTGAATTACCACTATGCAAACCACCACCAGTGTTCGTTGCTGTATTGTTTACCAATGTACAATTCACTAAATCTAATTGTGCACCTCTTTCTACAGATATCGCACCTCCATAGGTGGCTGTATTATTATAAAACAAACTATTGTTTACTTTTACAGATGCTGTACTTTCATAGACAACAATGCCTGCTCCAACGCCATTGGCTCCTGTGGGTTTAGCGGTTAAATTTCTAAAAATACCATGGTCTATGGTAATGTTGCTTGCTTTATTAATATAAATTCCTGCTCCTGTTCTGCCTGATAAACTATTTTTATTGTCTGCAAAAGCATTTTCAAAAATAAGGCCATCAATAGTTATTTTATTTTTGTCTTCAATTTTTAATAAAGTGTAGCTATTGTCTGCATTTCCTGCAGCACCAATTTCTCCTGAAAGAATCGTTGGGTTTGCTTTCCAGTTACGTTGGTTTAAAGTCGTTTCTGTTCCGTTAAAACCTCCATATATCTTTACATTTGCAGGAGGCGTAAAAGCATCGGTTCTGTTATTTCCTGGTTTGTAAATCCCTTTGGCGATCCAAATTTCATCACCACAAAACCCTGCATTTTTTACCCCATCTTGTAAGCTATTATAGGCATTTACCCAAGAAGTTCCATCATTTTTACCTGTTGCACTGGCATTTACATAAATGGTTTTTGGAGTAGTACTAACAGAAAAACTCTTTTCCGAAGAAAAAGCAGAACCTGTAAAATTAGGGTCGATGGCTTGTACTTTAAAAGTAAAATGGGGTGTTGTACCACAATAAGCGTTAGGTAGCTTAAAAGTATAACGGGTATTTTGTTGTGCATTTCCTAGAGCAGGGAGTTTGCGCCAACCATTATTTTCGTTAGCCATTGGACTTTTTACAAATTTAGGAGTGCCCACAGGAGTTTCTTTTATATATACATTGTAGCTTAAGCCTGTGCTTTTTGTTTCGTTATCTGTACTGGCAGTCCAAGACAAGGTGGCTGTATCGTTTTTATTGATAACGGCTGTTAGGTTGGTTGGTGCTGTGGGTTTTGTGTTAGGGGTGCTGCTATTATTTTTATAGATTTTAGTAGTAGGAGTATGGCTAAATCCAGTGATTACAATATCTAAATCGCCATCGTTGTCGATGTCTCCAAAGGCAACAGAACTATCACCAACTCCTGTGAGACTTTGTGTTTCGGTAAAGTTTCCATTGCCATCGTTGGTGTAGGTTTTAGAAACCTTTCCACTTGAGGATTGTCCAGAGAGTAAAATATCTAAATCGCCATCGTTATCCATATCTCCAAAGGCAACAGAAGCTCGATAAACGCCTGTTAAATTTTGTTTTTCGGTAAAGTTTCCATTGCCATCGTTGGTATAGGTTTTTGTAATCCTTGTACCTCTATATTCAGTGAGTACAAAATCTAAATCGCCATCGTTGTCGATGTCTCCAAAGGCAACAGAACTTCTAGCAATTCCTGCAAGACTTTGTTTTTCGGTAAAATTTCCATCGCCATCGTTGGTATAGGTTTTAGAAATTGCTCCACTTCCTGTGTATCCAGAGAGTAAAATATCTACATCGCCATCGTTATCCATATCTCCCAAGGCAACAGAGCTATAATAAACTCCTATTAAACTTTGTTTTTCGGTAAAGTTTCCATTGCCATCGTTGGTATAGGTTTTAGAAATTGCTCCACTTCCTGAAAATCCAGAGAGTAAAATATCTACATCGCCATCGTTGTCGATATCTCCAAAAGCAACAGAACTTTCAGTAATTCCTGTAAGACTTTGTTTTTCGGTATAGTTTCCATTGCCATCGTTGGTGTAGGTTTTCGAAATTCTTTTACTGCCTGTATATCCAGTGAGTAAAATATCTAAATCGCCATCATTGTCGATATCTCCAAAGGCAACAGAACTTCCAGCAATTCCTGCAAGACTTTGTTTTTCGGTATAGTTTCCATTGCCATCGTTGGTATAGGTTTTCGAAATTCTTGTACCTCCTCCTGTTTTTCCAGTAATTAAAACATCTAAATCGCCATCATTGTCAACATCTCCAAAAGCTACGGATCCACTATAAACGTTAGGTAGCCCTGTACTTGTAACTTCTGTAAAAAGGGGTGCTTTATACTCATATGCTCCCAAATCTATGTTGGTCTTAAAAACACGAGAATTACCTGCTAAATCTTTGGTTTGTGTGTTAGCGGTATTGTTTCCAACATCTACTAATGGTGAAGTTGCTTTTAAACTAAAATCGTTGTTAGCTACATTTACAAATAAAGGGTCGGTTAGGGTTGTACCATTTATATTATTTGTACCAGTTGGATTTTCACCTTTTAAATAGCTATAATTAACAGTAAAACTTCCTGAATCGATTAATTCGGTATTCGGGTTATTTGTTATTACATGATTCCCTGCAATAATAGAATTGGTTAAGGTTATTGTTCCTTTATAACTTCCAATAATTCCTTTTCCTTTGGTGGTTGGGGTATTATTAACCATACTACAATTAATGAATGACACCTTACCATAATCTACAAAAACAGGGTTTGACTTTTCTGCAGTATTGTTAAAAAACAAGCAATTGGTATAACTGGTTCCTGTTCCAGAACGATGGTATATGGCAGTTCCTAAAAGGGCATTGTTGTTTCTAAAAATACAATTATTAATGGTCGTATTATTTGAATTATAATTGTAAATTCCAGCCCCTAATTGGTCATCAAAAATACCAACATCGGCATTGGCATTGGCGTTTTCAAAAATAAGCCCATCAATAGTTATATTATTTTTGTCTTTAATTCTTAACAAAGTGTAGCTATTATCTGTGTTTCCTGCAGCACCAATTTCTCCTGAAAGAATCGTTGGGTTTGCTTTCCAGTTACGTTGGTTTAAAGTCGTTTCTATTCCGTTAAATCCTCCATATATCTTTACATTTGCAGTAGGGTTAAAAGCATCGGTTCTTTTATTTCCTGGGGTATAAGTCCCTTTTGCTACCCAAATTTCATTAATACACATTTTTTTATTAGCCAGAGCATCTTGTAAATGGGTGTAAGCATTTGCCCAAGAAGTCCCATCATTTTTACCTGTTGCACTGGCATTTACATAAATAATTTTAGGACTTACAGTAAAACTCTTTTCCGAAGAAAAAGCAGAACCTGCAAAATTAGGGTCGATGGCTTGTACTTTAAAATTGAATGTTTTACCACAAGAAGAGGCAGGTAGTTTGAAATTGTAACTTGTATTTTGTTGTGCATTTCCTAAAGCAGGGAGTTTACGCCAACCATTATTTTCGTTAGCCATTGGGCTTTTTAAAAATTTAGAAGTGCCTACAGGGTTTTCTTTAATATATACATTGTAGCTTAAGCCTGTGCTTTTTGTTTCGTTATCTGTACTAGCAGTCCAAGACAAGGTGGCTGTATCGTTTTTATTGATAACGGCTGTTAGGTTGGTTGGTGCTGTGGGTTTTGTGTTAGGGGTGCTGCTGTTATTTTTATAGATTTTAGTAGTAATTTTAGAAGTAGGAGTATGGGTAAATCCAGTAATTAAAATATCTAAATCGCCATCGTTATCGATGTCACCAAAAGCTACAGAGCCTTGATCAACCCCTATTAAACTTTGTTTTTCGGTAAAGTTACCATTACCATCATTGGAATAGGTTTTCGAAATTTTTCCACTTGAGGATCTTCCAGTGAGTAAAATATCTAAATCGCCATCGTTATCCATATCTCCAAAAGCTACGGAACTATAAAAACAGCCTATTAAACTTTGTTTTTCGGTAAAGTTCCCATTGCCATCGTTGGTATAAGTTTTAGAAGTTCTTCCACTAGATAATGATCCAGAGAGCAAAATATCTAAATCGCCATCGTTATCGATATCTCCAAAAGCTAGAGAAGAACTAATAATTCCTGAAAGACTTTGTTTTTCGGTAAAGATTCCGTTACCATTATTGGTATAAATTTTAGAAATTTTGGCAAGTCCTGTTTCCCCAGTAAGTAAAATATCTAAATCACCATCGTTATCAATATCACCAAAGGCAACAGAACCTTGATCTACAGCTGTTAAACTTTGTTTTCCAGTAAATTTTCCACTGCCATCGTTGGTATAGGTTTTAGAAATTATTGACCCTCCTGAGACTCTTCCAGTGAGTAAAATATCTAAATCGCCATCGTTGTCGATATCTCCAAAAGCTACGGAACTATTGCCAATTCCTATTAAATTTTGTGTCTCGGTAAAATTTCCACTACCATCGTTGGTGTAAATTTTAGAAATTGTTGTAACATCTGCATATCCAGTAAGTAAAATATCTAAATCGCCATCGTTATCAATGTCTCCAAAAGCTACAGAACTATCACTAACTCCTATTAAACTTTGTTTTTCTGTATAGTTTCCATTGCCATCGTTGGTATAGGTTTTAGAAATTTCTACGCTTCCTGTATATCCAGTAATTAGAACATCTAAATCGCCATCATTGTCAATATCTCCAAAAGCTACGGATCCAGCATTAACATTAGGTAGCCCTGTACCTGTACCTGTAACTTGAGTAAAAAGGGGTGTTTTATATTCATAAACCCCTTTTCCTACTGCAGGTGAACTTTTTGTTAGTTGATAGCCATTAATGTTTTTTATACTGTTGTAAATAGGGTTTGTGTTTTCTAAATTGTTTCCATTATCTTTAATCTTAGGGGGTATTTTACCATTGTTTCCTGTTGTGGTGTTGTAAAATAATGAATGAGAAACTGTTGCTGTACCAGGACCTCCATCGTTGTTAATGTTTCCGTTAGTTCCAGTATTTTGTGTAAAAATGGAGTTTATGGCTATAAGGTTTCCGTAAAAGAAATGTACGCCTCCACCTTTATTTGCAGTATTATCTGCAATGGTGGCATTGGTAAGAGTAATTGTACCACCTTCAACAGAAATTGCCCCTCCATTTGCAGAAGCGGTGTTTTGGTAAAATAAAGCATTGGTAACGCTTAAATTCCCTGAAAAATTAACAATTGCCCCTCCAACACCATTGGTTGCATTGCCTTGTGCAGTATTATGCTGAAATATACAATTAGTAATGTGGTTATTACCAGCGTTATAAACTCCACCTCCAGTTCTTCCAACAAAGGCAGGTGTGCTTTCTGCACCATCTGCAAACGAATAGCTTATAATAAAACCACTTAGTGTTGCTTTGTTTTTTATCATACGAACAATGGTGTGGCTATCTCCTGCATCTGCAGTATTGTTACCATTTAAATCGCCACTTAAAAAAGTTTTGTTATGTCTCCAATCGCTTTTATTTGCGAATTTTTCTGTACCATTAAACCCTCCTAAGAGTTTAACGCCTTCTGGTATTACAAAAGAAATAGTTTGGTCTGTACCCGATGTTGGTTTGTAAGTCCCTTTAGCGACCCAAATTTCGTCGCCACTTTTTGCATTTGTAATGGCATTTTGCAAATTGGTGTAAGCATTTGCCCAAGAGGTACCATCTTTATTTCCACCAGAGGTATTAACATTTACATAAATGGTCTTTTGAGCGGTAAGTCCTAAAGAAAAGGACAATGCTATAAAAAGTATTAAATTTTTCATGCAAGGTAAATTTTATGTTCTTTTTGTAAAGCTAAATTACTTGAGATATCTCTTAAAAACCATACGTAGGCTTACGTAGCTTTTAAATTAAAACAACGTGAGTTCGATGTTTTAGTAATTAATATCATTCTGATAACGTAGGAAGAGGAATTTTACAAATTGTAGTTATAAATTATGAGATTTCTCCTATCTTCGAAATGATATAATAAATATAAATACTTGTATATCAATAAATTAAAATACAATTCTGTGTTAATTCTTAAATTGAACTCACGTTTTTAAGATTGGTAGGAAATATAAATTTAAGAGGCTAAAAATGAGTTATTTTACCTACAAAAATAATAACTCGGTAAAAATTAAAAGTTATGATATCGAATTCATGTTAATCGCTTATCGTTTTTTTACGCTTAAAACTATAAAAGAATAAAGGAAAAAAAATACGCACAGGTTTAGGTATTAAATAATTCGGGGTGTTTTTTTAACCAAATAAACAGTGCATTTTGTTTATTAGAATTTAATTGAAGTTTTTTTATAATATTGCTACGATGTTTCTCTACAGTACGTTTGGATATAAAAAGTTCTTCGGCAATTTGTGCGCTGTTTAGGTTTTTATCTATATAACTTAATATTTTTAACTCTGTAGTGGTAAGGTTTTGAGTATTTGGATTTTTATAGTCAAAATGAATGGAGTTTTTAAGTTTCGAGCCTATGTAGTGGTCTCCTTTTTTTATCGTTTCAATACATTTTTCAAGTTCTTCCATTGCGCAATCTTTGGTAATATAGCCACAAATAGCTTTTCCAACTTCATTTATAAGAGATTCTTGTTTATGAAGGGTTAATAATATTACTTTAGTTTGGAGTTTTTTTCGTTTAATAGCTAAAGCAACCTCTAAGCCATTGAGTTTTGGCATATCAAAATCTAAAATAGCAATGTTAGGGCGCAATTTTAGTATTTTGTTATAGGCTTCATTTCCATTGGTTGCTGTACCGATAACATGAAACCACTTTTTTTCTAAAAATTCTTTACTACCATTTAATAATAAAGGATGATCGTCTGCTAAAACAATGGTTGTAGGCATAAATTATTTTTTTGAAACTTTTATTTGAATGGTTGTTCCTTTGCCTTTTATAGAATTGATGTACAGTTGTGCACCAATAATTTGAGCACGTTCTTTTAGTGTTTTCATACCCAAGCTATTGAGTAACATGCTATTTTCGGTTACATCAAAACCAATACCATTATCTTTTATTTGAAAAATAACGGAATCTTTTTTGTTTTCTACAGATACATTACAGGCTTTTGCTTGTGAATGTTTTTCTACATTATTTAAACACTCTTGAATCATTCTGAAAATAAATATTTCTTTATCCTTAGAAATATTAAGAGTGTCTATTTCTAGATCTTCTGAATAGAATATTTGAGAGTTTTTCTGAAAGTTATTTACTGTATTTTTAACGGATTTTATAAGCCCTAGTTTTTCAAATTTAAATGGATGTAATTGTTGTGAAATAGAACGAACTTCATCAATGGCACTATCTACTAAATTAGTATCGGTTTGTTTTTTAGAATCTAAAAATATTTTGTTTTTTATTAATAATAAACTTTGTCCAACACTATCGTGAAGTTCACTTGAGATACGCTTTTTTTCTGCTTCAATATTTCTAATTAAATCTTGTGCAAATATTTTTTGAAGCCGTGCTTTATCTATAGAAAATTTGCGTGTACGCCATAGATAAATGAGACTAAATAAAGCGAGTGCAGCAACACCTCCAAATCCTATAAGTTGCGTTTTTCGTTTGTTTTGTTCGTTTAATAGATGTATTTTATTGTTTTGCTCTTTAATTTCTTGATCGCGTTTGGCTGTTTCGTAAAGGGTTTGGTAATACGCCAAAGATTTGGTTTTTTGAACAGATTGTATAGAGTCTTCAATTTTTTTAGAAGCTTTATAATAGGAAAAAGCCAAATCTGTTTTTTTTAGTTTTTCAAATACTTTAGCTAAAAAAGCTTGCGCATTTTGTATGCTTTTAATTTTATTTGAAGCTTTAACGAGCTTAAGATGTTTTAAACCAAATTGTTGTGCTTTTACATATTTTTTCTCGGAAAAAGCTACTTTTTTTAAAGCTTTATAATAATCAGCTTCGTAAATTCCTTCTGTATTTTGTTTATTTTTTTCTAATTCTTTTACATATTTTTTTGCTTTTTTAATACTGTCATTTTCAGCATAAGCAATAACCAAAGCATTTAACAAAATAGGATTATAATAATTAATGTATTTAGATTTTTTAGATGCCTCCAAAGCTTTGTATAGATTATGAATTCTTTTTTTTTCTAAACCTTCTTTTTTATTATCGTTGGCTTCATTAACAAACATTGAAATAAGTTGCCCATAGCTTTTCATTTTTTCAGCCAAAAAAATAGCTTCACTACGTTCTTGTTTTGCTTCTTCTAAAAATTCATTAGAACTGTATAAAATGGCTAATGTGTTTTTTGAAGCAATAATATTAAATGTGTCTTTAACTTTATAAAATATTTTTAAAGCCTTTTGCAGTGTTTGCGAAGCTTTTACAAAATTTCCTTCATCAGAATAAGCGTAGCCTTTATATAATAAAGCAAAACCCATAATGCGCTCGTCTGCAGCTTTTTTTGCAAATTCTTTAGCTTTGTTATAACGCGATATGGCAGAATCTACTTGTTTTAAAAAATAGTAACTGTCTCCAGAATCGATGTAAAGACTTGCTAAATTTCTATTGGTAATATGATTTTTTAGGGTATTAAAATACTTGTTGAAAATTTCTATACCTGCTTTGGGTTTTCCTAAAAAATTATTGTAGTAGTTTATTAAATTTGTGACATTATAAGCTGCAATGTCCAAAGAGTCTAATTCTATTGCATAATTTATGGTAATTTTTGCAATAGAATCGTAAGCAAAGTTGGTTTTATTTCTAACTTCTGCTGTTAAGCTATCTAATAACTTTAATTTTATTGTTTTATTTTTTTCGGATTGTATCTTTCTTTTTAATTCTTTAACGTTGGCTTTAATATCTGAATTCTGTGCTTGAGATATTGTAACTAAAAAAAATAAAAAAAAGAATAATAAGTATTTCATTTTAGTTTTTTCTCTTCAAATTTATTAAAATAATTTTATATTTTAGTTTTCAAAAATTTTTAGTTTTATTTTTTTAACTTATTTATATCAATCATACTTATTAAAAAAAACCTCAAAGGGTTTTAAAATCTTTAAGGTTTTTTTTAATTAAGTATGATAATTTATCTGTTTTCTTCCACCCATTTTCTAGCATTCACAAAAGCCTCTAACCAAGGCGAAACTTCATCTTTTCTACCAGCAGGATAATTTGCCCAATTCCATTGGAATGTAGAACGCTCTATATGTGGCATTGTCACTAAATGTCTTCCAGTTTTATCTGTCATCATTGCAGTGTTAAAATCAGAGCCATTTGGGTTGTTTGGATAGCCTTCATAACCATATTTTGCAACAATGTTATAGTTTTCTTCAACTTCTGGTAAACTGAATTTTCCTTCACCATGAGAAATCCAAACTCCTAATTCTGTTCCTGCTAAACTCGATAACATTACAGAATTATTTTCTTGAATTTTTACAGAAGTAAAAGAACTTTCGTGTTTTTTAGAATTGTTATGTACTAATTTTCCGTGCACTTTATGGTCTGGATTTATCAAGTCTAGTTCCATCCATAATTGAGCACCATTACAAATACCAATAGACAAAGTATCTTCTCTTTTAAAGAAATTTTGTAAAGCCGTATTTGCTTTTTCATTGTATTTAAAAGCACCAGCCCAACCTTTTGCAGAACCTAAAACATCCGAATTAGAAAAACCACCAACAGCACCAATAAACTGAATGTCTTCTAAGGTTTCACGACCAGAAATTAAATCGGTCATGTGAACGTCTTTTACATCAAAACCAGCTAAGTACATCGCATTTGCCATTTCACGTTCAGAATTTGAACCTTTTTCACGGATAATTGCTGCTTTTGGGCGAGATTTATTGGTTTTGCCCGAAATTACAGGGAGTTTTCCAGTAAATTTCTTTGGGAAAGTATATTGTAAAGGTTGTTTTTTATAATTATCAAATCTGTCTTGAGCTAAATTGTTAGCCGTTTGTTTTTGGTCTAATAAATAAGAAGTTTTATACCAAACATCTCTCATTTCAGCAACCTCAAAAGCAAATGTTTCTTCGTTATTTTTAATGGTTACTTTTCCTGAATTGTTTGCAGTTCCTATATTGAAAACTGCAATTCCTTTTTCTTCTAAAATAGCTTCCACAGAGGCATCTGCTTGAAAAACGATTCCCGCATTTTCAGCAAATAATAACTTTATGGAATCTTCTTCATTTAATTCAGAAAGATTAAAATTGGCTCCTAAATTTACATCAGCAAAACACATTTCTAATAAAGTAGTAATAAATCCGCCAGAAGCAATGTCATGTCCTGCAACAATTTTATCATCCTTTATTAATTTCTGAATGGTGTTAAAAACCGTTTTTAAATATTTTGGATTTGTAACATCTGGTGCTTCATTTCCAATGGCATTTAAAGTTTGATTGAAAGAACTTCCTCCTAATTTATATGCGTCTTGCGAAATGTTTATATAATAGATGTTTCCACCATCCACTTGTAAAACAGGTTCTACAACTTTGGTAATTTCGGTACAATTTCCTGCAGCAGATATAATAACGGTTCCTGGAGAAATAACTTCTCCATCAGGATATTTTTGCTTCATAGAAAGCGAATCTTTTCCAGTGGGAACATTGATTCCTAAATCAATAGAAAACTCTGAAATCGCTTTTACAGCTTTGTACAAACGAGCGTCTTCACCTTCGTTTTTACAAGGCCACATCCAGTTTGCAGATAATGAAACACTTTTTAAATTATCTTTTAAAGGTGCCCAAATAATGTTGGTTAACGCTTCTGTAATTGAATTTCTACTTCCAGCTTCTGGGTGAATTAATCCAGAAATAGGGGAGTGCCCAATTGTGGTTGCAATTCCTTCTTTTCCATTATAATCTAAAGCCATCACTCCCACATTATTTAAGGGAATTTGTAACGGACCCACACATTGTTGTTTGGCAACTTTTCCACCAACACATCTATCGACTTTATTCGTTAACCAATCTTTACAAGCTACAGCCTCCAACTGTAAAACTTGCTTTAAATAGATTTTTAAATTTTTCGTTTTATAACGCGGATTTTTATAATTTCTGACAACATTTTTGTCTGTTAAAACTGTTTTTGGAGAAGAACCAAACATGTCTTCCAACGCTAAATCCATTGGTTTTTCTCCAGTAGTTTTAGACTCGAAAGTAAAACGGTTATTTCCAGTAACATTACCAACAGTGTACATTGGCGAACGTTCACGTGCTGCAATTTTTTGTAAAGTATCTATATGTTTTTCGGCAATTACCAATCCCATTCTTTCTTGAGATTCGTTACCAATAATTTCTTTGGCAGATAATGTTGGGTCTCCAACAGGTAATTTATCTACATCTATTTTTCCACCTGTATCTTCTACTAATTCACTTAAACAATTTAAATGCCCTCCAGCTCCATGATCGTGAATAGAAACAATAAAATTTTCTTCGCTTTCTACCATTCCACGAACTGCGTTTGCAGCACGTTTTTGCATTTCTGGGTTTGATCTTTGAACTGCATTTAACTCAATTCCTGATGCAAACTCGCCAGTATCTGCAGAAGAAACTGCAGCACCACCCATTCCAATTCTGTAGTTTTCTCCACCTAAAATTACAATTTTATCGCCCTTTTTTGGTGTATCTTTTAAAGCTTGGTCTGCTTTTCCATACCCAATTCCGCCAGCTTGCATAATTACTTTATCATAACCTAATTTTCTGGATTTAGCTTCGCTGGATGCTGTGTTTTCTTCGTGTTCAAAAGTTAAAACAGAACCTGTAATTAAAGGTTGCCCGAATTTATTTCCAAAATCGGATGCTCCATTAGATGCTTTTATTAAAATATCCATAGGAGTTTGGTACAACCAATTTCTTTCTTTGAATTTGTGTTCCCAATATCTGTCTTCTTCTAATCTTGAATAAGAAGTCATATAAACTGCGGTTCCTGCTAAAGGTAAAGAACCTTTTCCGCCAGCCAATCGATCTCTAATTTCTCCTCCAGAACCTGTTGCAGCTCCGTTAAAAGGCTCAACCGTGGTTGGGAAATTGTGTGTTTCTGCTTTTAATGAAATTACAGAATCGAAGTCTTTTGTTTGGTAAAAATCTGGTTTTTCTGCCGTTTTTGGGGCAAACTGTTCCACTTTTGGGCCTTTTATAAAAGCAACATTGTCTTTGTATGCAGAAACAATACTATTCGGATTTTCCTTCGAAGTTTCTTTAATCAATTTGAATAATGATGTTGGCATTTCTTCGCCATCAATCACGAAAGTTCCGTTAAATATTTTATGACGGCAGTGTTCTGAGTTTACTTGGCTAAAACCAAATACTTCAGAATCTGTTAATTTTCTTCCTATTTTTGTGGCAACACTTTCTAAATATGCGACTTCTTCATCACTTAAAGACAAGCCTTCTTGGTTGTTGTAAGCTGCAATGTCTTCAATTTTTAAAATAGCTTCTGGTTGTATGTCGATGGTAAACGAATCTTGATTCAAACCCTTAAATTTTTCTGAAATCATTGGGTCGAAATCCGTAAAATCTTCTGAAACTGCTGTAAACTCTTCAATTCTAAGGATGTCTGAAATTCCCATATTTTGGGTAATTTCTACAGCATTTGTACTCCAAGGTGTAATCATAGCGGCTCTTGGGCCCACGAAAAAAGTATCTAAAGAAGTTTCTTCTATTTTTGGTTGATTGCCAAAAAGCCAAATTAATTTATCTATTGTTTTTTTAGCTAATTTTTTTGTGGTTTCAACAGCGAATACTTTACTGTGTATGTTTCCGAAGAAATGAATCATTATTTTAGTTTTGATGAAAAATTGTAAGTCACAAATTTAATTCTTTGTATTTAATTTTAGGCATAAAAAAACTCGCAATATTTGCGAGTTTTTTAAGAAGGTTATTAACAAAATTATTGAATGATAATTTTTTTCGATAAACTTTTTGTGTCACTAGATATTTTTAAAATATAAAAACCTTTTTTTAGGTCTTTAATTCTTATTTTTTGATTTGCTATTGTTGGATTTGTAGTTTTATAAATCGTAGCACCAATTACATTATATAAAACAATAGCATTTATTTTTAAATCGTTAGGAATTGTAATTGTTATTCTATTTATGGTACTTGGATTTGGGTATATAGAAATATCTTCTAATAAAGATTCTTGTTTTATGGAAAGTACAGAACTCCAAATTTCGCTTACATATTCTGGATGATCTATAAAAGGATTTCTGTTTCCTTGAAATTTATAAGCTTCGTTATTTCTAACAATTTCTCTATTGCTTACAGGATCTTGTGTATGCCATTTGTATAATAATTGAATGTACCAATTTTCGTAAACTTGATTGTTGGTTCCGTTTAAAGGGTTGTTTACAGAGGCATTGGGTGCATCCCAAGAATTGGAAGTAACTTCATCTTCGTAACGCGTTGCAAAATAAAGTAACATTCTTGCAATGTCTCCTTTGAATTCGTTTATAGGCTCAAAAACAGTACCTGAGTGATTACCAAAAGTATTTTGTCCAATTTTAGAACCGTTATTAGAGGTAAAAGTAGCAGAAGTTACTTCACCAAAAGGATAATTACTTCTTCGTCCATTTATGTAACCATCTGCAGGAACTACATGATGGATGTCTGTTCTCATAGGCGTTCTTTTGTTAAAAAAACCTTGTGGGAAAATGTGTTCTCTATTATAACAATCGTTTTCCGAGTTATAATTTCCGCAATTTCTTTGCTTGTGATTGTAGTTATATGCATCTGCACCAGATGGATTTTCTGAATACATGTCTAAAACGGTATTGTCTTTTTCGTAAAAAGAATCGTTGTCTGTTTTTACATAAGCATCATATAGCGCTCCATATCCATTATCTATATGACCATTAGAAATAATACTTTTTAACTGTGTTTTTAGTGTGTAGCCACTTCCTGTTGCATTGCTATAATATCCACTAGGAATTTGTGCAAAACCAAGAGAAATAGTTAAAAAGGTAATTAAAAAAAGTAATTTTTGTTTCATTATTTTTTGATGAATTTTGTAGCATACAATTTATTATCTACTTCAAATTTAAGAATATATATTCCTTTTGATAAAAAACTGAGGTTAATTTTATTTGAAATCGTTTTAATGGTAGTTATTTTTTTACCCAAAACGTTATAAATAGATAAACTTTCTATCTTATAATTTCCTGTCTTTTCTATATTTATAATATTTTCGACAGGATTTGGGTAAAAATGTAAATTTTCTAAATAGAAATTTTCTGTGCTTAAAACGTTATAATATTTCCCAAAATCGTCTGCTGTGTCTTTCGGAAAGATGTCCCACTCATTATTAAGATCAAAAGCAGTATTTGGTTGTGTAACACCACTTTTTCTTCTTAAAGTTTTATCTTTTCCAAAATTATTAGAAGTACCACCATTATAAGTACCTATAATATCTATTAATACATTATTTTTAAATAAACCAACAGGATCGTTACCATTAAAGTTAATTGGTTCACCAAAATTTGTATCTCCATCATGTACTCTAATAGAATCTGCAATAGAAATTAAATAGTCGCCTGCATCTCTAGCAAATTGAGATTTACTTGCAGTATGTTCTCCAGAAGCTTCATTAACAATTACAAAAACATCTTTAGATTTTATTATTTTACCTGATAAAGAAATTTCCCCAGCCCATTCTGCACCATTTAAACCTCCATTGCTTTGTCTTTTTATGCTATATGCGCCTAAATCTATATCTACATTTGTTAAGTTTACAATTTCCAATGCTTTGTTATTTGAAGAACCTTCTAAATATTCTGAGAAAAATAATTCGTTTGCAGTTGTTGTAACTCCATCTGTTGTAGTTGCATTTATTGGGGTTGACAATGCAGATTTATTACCAACAGCATCTTTTGCCAATACTTGTACTTTATACGTTGTAGATATTGCTAAGTTGGTAACTGTAGAAGTTGTTGCTGTAGTAGTCTCTAGAAAAGCATCATTAATAAAAACATCGTAACCAGTTACAGCTGTATTGTCTGTACTTGCATTCCAAGTAATTTTAAAAGTATTCCCAGTTTCGTTGCCAATTACAATATTTGTTGGTATTGTTGGAGCTTCATTATCTACAAGAGTTCTCGTATTTACAGGAGTTGTTTTTGTGGATTTATTCTCTGCAATGTCTTTTGCCAAAATAGCAATTGTGTAAGAAGTATCAGAATTTAAACCTGTAATTGTCGTGTTTGTATTTGTTGTGTTTTTTCGTAAATTTCCGTCAACAAAAACATCGTAACTTGTTACAGCTGTATTGTCTGTTGCAGCATTCCAAGAAACGTCTACAGAAAAAGTAGTAACATTGTTTACCACTACATTTGTTGGCATTGTTGGTGGTTGTGTATCGTTATTGGTGTAAATACCCCAAGTATCTTCTGCTTTTGCACCACCCCAAATTCTAGTTGCTAAAATTGGGTTGTCTATAAAAGGATTTCTGTTTCCTTGTGCGTTTTGATTGGATGTATTTTCGTGATATATATTTCGTTGCCTTTCGAAATCTGATACAGGATCTTCTACATTCCACTGTAAAAATAAATCGATCATATCGTCTGGAGTAGCCAAGTTGTCTCCAAAACCAACATTCGTTGGTAAACATCGATTTCCATATCTTACATATAAATACATAACCATTCTTGCGACATCTCCTTTCCATTCGTCTCCAGGATACCAGCCCGTGTTTGCTTGTGCTGCAGAATTTCCATTACCAGCAGTAAATTTTCTGTTATTTCTAGATGAATTTCTTTGTGCATCTGCAGGTCTTAAATGATGTGCATCTGATCCTGGACCTGAGGTTCCTAAATTAGGAACTCCTAAAGATCGGGAAAAAACATGTTCTCTGTTCCATTCTCCTGGAGCGCCACCATTTTTGTCTATTTCGCGAACTCTATCATTTGTAACATCCGAATCTGTTCCATTTTCATAACCATAAATTAGCAATACTTGTGTATTGTTTTCTGGATTTACGTCAGTAATTTTACTAGCATCCCAAATTTGGTCGTAAAATAAAAACTGCGTGTGGGTACTTATAATTTTAGTGGCTAATTCTTCTTTTAAAGAAATGCCAGTTAATTTTAAATTTACATCCGAATAATAACTTTCTTGAGAGAAAATTGAAGATGCAAATAATAGAAATGCAAAAAGAGGAATGATTTTACGAATCATAGTTTTGTATTATATTTTTTTAACATTTTCTTTTCAGCAATAAAACTTTATAAGTAGCAATTTTTATAAAATTATTTTTTTTCTAAGAGCGCCATGTAAAACCCGTCGAAACCAGATATGTGTGCGAACACTTTTTTATCTGAGACAAAAGTAAACTCTTTTCCTGCTTCCGATGTTAAGAAAGTATTAACTTGATCTTGATTTTCTGAAGGTAGAATAGAACAAGTGGCATACACCATTTTTCCTCCTGGTTTTACCATTTTAGAGTATTGTTGCAAAACCTCTTGTTGTACTTTTTTAATATTGTTTATAAATTCTGGTTGTAATTTCCACTTAGAATCTGGGTTTCTACGAATAACGCCTAAACCAGAACAAGGTGCGTCTATTAAAACTCTGTGTGCTTTGCCATATAATTTTTTAATAGGTTTTGTAGAATCTATCACACGCATATCTATATTATGTGCTTTGTTTCTCTTGGCTCTAACTTTTAATTTACGAAGCTTACTCTCGTAAATATCCATCGCAATTATTTGTCCTTTATTTTCCATTAATGCTGATAAATGCAAGGTTTTACCACCAGCACCTGCACAAGTATCAACCACTTTCATACCTGGTTTTACGTCTAAATACGCAGCCACTAATTGAGAAGAAGCATCTTGTACCTCGAAAAAACCATTGTGGAAAGCTTCTGTTTTAAAAACATTCGCTCTTTCTGGAAGTAACAAAGCATCTGGATGGTTTGGCACAAATTCTGTAATTACATTTTCTGCATGTAATTTCTTTTGAAGAATTTCTTTAGAAATATTTAAGGTATTTGTTCTTAAGATTACTTTTGCTTGTTCGTTTAAAGCTTTAATTTCTTTTGTCCAAACTTTTTCGCCCAATTCTGTAACACAAAGTTCGTCCATCCAATCTGGAATGGATTCTCTATATTTTCTTGTTTTAGACAATTCCGCAAAACGCCCTTTAATTCTTCTTTCTGGTACATTACCAATTTGGTTCCAATCTGGTAGTGCAATTCCTCTTAAAATACACCATACAGAAAATAAACGCCAAATATTATCTCTATCGTAAGGTAATTTTACTTCTGCAATTTCTGCGTATAAACGATTCCAACGAACAATGTCGTAAATGGTTTCTGCAACAAATTTACGGTCTCTTGCTCCCCAACGTTTGTCTCTTTTTAAGGCTTTTTCTACAGCTTTGTCTGCATAAACTCCTTCGTTAAATATGTCTCTAATACTGTCGATAACAGCAAATGTTAAATTTCTATGTAATCTCATTTTTCAATTATAAATCGAATGCAAAGATACGAGAAATAAAAGGTATTTTGGGTGTTGCTTTTAGATATCTATTACTGCATTTTTTACATAGAAAAAAGCCTTAAAACTTTTAAGTTTTAAGGCTTTTTATCAATTTTATAATTCTCGTTATTTTTTTACAAGAAATACTTTTTTACTAACTAAACCTTTATCTGTTTGAATATTTACAATATAAATAGCTTCAGATAAATTTTTAACTTTTAATCTGTTTTCAAATGAAGTTTTAAATGTGTTCCACGAAGCAACTTTTTGACCTAATAAATTAAATAATATTGCTTTACGAATCTGTAAATTGGCATTATTTTGAAGTACCAACTCCTTATTATCATTATCTAAAAAGAGGGTAAATTCTTTACTTAATGGAGTGTTAACATCATTTGTACTTAATACATTTTCTTGTTTAAATGTTATAAAGAATCTTCCTGAATAGGTTCCTTTTTTTAATTGTAAAGCAATTTCATTATTATTAGATAAAGAATAGGTTTTGTTTTCTAATTTATCTTTTAAAAAGATTTCTCTTTTTATTCCAAAAGAGTCATCTATCTTTAGAATGTTCGTTCCATCGTAGTTCATTACAATTTCAAAAGGTATTTCTAAATCATTAGAAATATTTTGAATACCAGCGATTACGTATTTATTACTATTATCTGGAAATTTCCAATAAATGTCTGTTTCGTTTAAATCGTAAATAGGACTGTCGTAACCTTTATCGAAATTAAAGGTATTATTTTGGCTGAAAGAGACACCAATTTGCCTATGTAAACTTTCTCCATCACTATTTACAAAGTCCATACCTAATTTTATTAAAGGAAGTTTGTTAAAATCTCCATTATCGTTTGAGGTTTTGTTCGCTTTTTTAGCAGATTTAAAGAATACAGCATTTCCTGAGGCTTCTGTTACAAATTGTCTTTGACTGTTGTTAAATACAATTGGACCACCATTAGAATCTCCACCAATAAAGAAACCTTGACCAATTGGTACGTAAGTTCCAGGAGTTTTATAAACAGAAGCATCTGTACCAGAGGAAGGTGCACAAGAAATATCTCCATCATCATCACTAATAATAATATTATCTAGAGAAAATTGGTTTGCATTAAGTGCTTCTAAACGAATTGTGGCTCCAAAAATAATACAGTGATTTATTGTAAATGTTGTATAATTTGAACTTGCTGGTAAATTGTATGTATTTATAACATTGCCATTCACACGTAATTCTATAGATTTACCAGAAGGTGCTACATACGTTAAATCTAACTTATCTGTTGCTCTGGTAATGGTTTTAAACTCTATATAGCTACTGTTGTTATTTAAAGTTACAACATTATTTGAATTACCAGCAATTGTGGTTCCGTTAGTATCTGCATTTTCTGCTTCTATGGTAATGTTATAAGCGCCAACAGCGGGTTTTCTAACGTTAGTAACACCCATAGAAAGGTTTAAAGTTGCATAACCACCAATATAACCAGCATAACGATGCCCGTCAATAGCTTCTGCTGTACTTTCTTCTCCTACATGTTGCCAGAAGTACAAACTTCCATCAATTGAGTTTAAATTATCTTTTATAAATTTTAAACCGTTTAATGAAGAGGGGAAGGGGTTTCCTAATAAATAAGATTCGTTAGCACCAACAGAGGTTGTATATTCACCATCATTAGGATTACCAACATATGTATAGTTTTGTGCAACACCAGGCCCTTTAAAAATGAAACCATCTGTAGGTGCAATTGTTCCATTTTTAGCTTTTTTAACCCAACTAGCTCTTGTTCCATTTGAACTTGCGAAAGTATAAATCCATCTATCTGCAATATTTATTGGGGTTCCAACACTACCATCGAAGCCACCTACAAAATTTATATTTCTAGCAATATTAGAAGTGCCTTGTCCAACAACACCTGTATGTGTAACTGGGTTTGTACCATCTTTAAAAACACTTTCTACACTATAAGTAGAATTACCTAAAGTAGTTACTGGAGAACTCATATAATTATATCTGTAGATACTTGCTAAATCCGAATTTTGCTCAACATATAATTTTCCATTCCCAGTAATATCGGCTACACCAGTATGTGATTGTACCAATTGACTATTCCCAATCAAACGAATTTCTGCATTGTTTGCAATGTTAACATTGTTCGTTACAATTAAAGGTTGATTGTCTAATGATAATATATTAGCGCCTAAAACCTCTAATTTACGAGCACTTAATCTTACATTTTCGTGTTTGTAATTCCCATTTACAGAAACATATCTAGATCTATCAGGAAAACCATTGTTCCAGCTTGTTCCATTGTAAATCGTTTTTTCTATTCTGTGTAATCCTAATAATGTGTTTGCATTTGTATTAGAACTCGCAATTTCTGAAATTAAAGGATCGTGAGGATGTCTTTCTGCAGCTGTACCTGTTAAAAAAGTGTATGGGCTTAAAGCATCGTCTATAAAAACTACCCATTCGTTAGGTGTATAATTGGGGTTTGTTGTTAGGGTTTCGTCTATTCTAACAAATGAGGTTTTATTAGGAAAGTTTCGAATAACATCATATCTATCTGCCCAAGATGTTTTTAGTATGCTAGGAGAGAGCGTTATAATGTCGTTACCATCTTTTATATCTGTTATAATATTATTATTTATAACTGTAGCATCACCATCTATATTTGTAATAATGTTGTTTGAGTTTTTAAATAAAACAGATTTTTTTGGAGCTAATATGGTTGGGATAGTAAATGTAACATCTGGAATTACATCTGTTAAGTCTCCTGTTTTATCTTTATACATTTGAACTTTAATCAAATTCGCATCAATAGGATTTGTGGAACTTATATTTGTAATTTCTATCCATTTTTCTGTGCCAAATTGATATACTTGTGTAATCATTGGTGTTCCTTGTGGGCCTCTTATATCTCTATAATCTAAATCTCCAAAAGGACTATTTACATCATTATCTGCATCTCCTAAATTAGCTGGAGCAGGAGGGTTGTGATTGTCGTTTACAGTAAAACCTGTAATGCTGGTGTCGTCATTATCATCAAAATTATTGTCTAAACCATCGTTGTCTGTATCTGTTCCAGATAAAATATTTGGAACACCAACCCCGTTTTCTGTAATGTCTAAATTACCATCATTATCTGTATCTGTGTCTATGTAATCTGGTGTATCTACACCATCTGTGTTTTCGGGATTTAAACCTATAAAACCTCCTGTTTCATAATTATCATCTACTCCATTATTGTTTGCGTCTGTTATAGCTGTACCAATACCACTAGGAGCTATATAACCTTTTGTAGGTTGTCCTTCTATATTGTCTGGAATTCCATCATCGTCTGCATCTATATCTAAATGATTTGGCAGCAGGTCTGTATCTGCATTTCTTGGGGTAGTTCCTGTACTAGCAGAACTAGGAATACCGTTAGTAGAAGTAGTTGTACCTACTGTACCATCTGCTTTACCATCTCTATTAGTATCTGTGCCACCAGATTCGATAACGTCTGGGATACCATCATTATCTGAGTCTAAGTCTAGATGATCTGAAATGCCATCTCCATCTGTATCTTTAAAAGCACATGTAGAGAAAGTACCTCCAGGTAATACAAGCATTTCCCTAATTGATCGTCCAAAATTTGTTCTGTTGGCAATGTTGTAAAAGACTAATCTTTTTGCATTTTTTAAATTTCCTAAATTAAAATCGTAAATGTTGTTGGAATCTCCTGACGCTCCAAAATCGAAAGCACCACTCGAATAAATTTCATTATTATCAATATCAAAAACTTTAATGCCTGTTATAGATCTCCACCCTTCGTTATTTCCAATTCCTCCTGCATCATTATAAAACTTTAAATTAGTATTTATATTGCTGTAAATTTCTTTAAAAGTAAACACTGCAGAATCTAATACTTGTGCATTAAAACTATAATCTGTTTCTGCATCACCTCCAATATTACCATCAATGGCACTGGTGTATGGATAATTGGGTTGGCTGGCTACACTTGCTCCGTTTTTGAAATATTCTAAACTACTAAATGTTGGGTTACTACCAGTATATGGAGCAATACATGTGGTTTCTGCGCTGTCTAAAATACCATCATTATCATCGTCTAAATCATTTTTATCTGCTATACCATCATTATCTGAGTCTAATCCAGAAACGTCTCTATAATCTATATTTCCACCAGTACTAATATCATTATCTGTATCTAAATAAGCATCTACAATATCTGCAGTATTTGTTATTATGTCTCCAGCACCAACACCATCATTAACAGTTGTTCCTAATACAGTAGAATCGTCATTGTTATCAAATTTATCATCTAAACCGTCTCCATCTGTATCTGCATTTTGCAATGAATTTGAGTCTCCGTTTTCATTAATATCTGTTATTGAATCATTGTCAGAATCAGAATCTATATAATCTGGGTTATCTTGATTGTCTGTATTAACTGGAGTGAGTCCTATATTGGTTCCAATTTCGTAATTATCATCTACACCATTTTGATTTATGTCTGTAATACCATTAGCTTTACCACTTGGTGCCACATAACCACTTGTAGTTTGTGCTTCTATATTGTCTGGAATACCATCATTATCTGCATCTATATCTAAATAATCTGGTATAGTATCTGTATCTTCGTTTCTTGGGGTAGTTCCTGTATTTGCAGAGCTTGGAATACCTTTAGTTGTAGAGGTTGTACCTACGACACCATCTGCTCTACCATCTTTATTGGCATCTGTTCCACCAGCTTCTATTACGTCTGGAATACCATCGTTATCTGAGTCTAAATCTAAATGATCTGCAATACCATCGCCATCTGTATCTCTTATAACATTTCCATTTTGTTCTACTGTATCTAAAATACCATCATTATCATCATCTAAGTCATCTCCATCTACTATACCATCATTATCTGAGTCGACACCTGGTATATCTCTGTAATCTACATCTCCACCAGTTGTAACATCTGCATCAGAATCCGTAAAATTGTCTGTTTGTGTATTATCAAATGAACCATTAGGATCTGAATAATCGTCTGCAGATTCTAAGGTATTTAATAACCCATTAGTACCTACAGCTCCTGTAACTTTACCTCCTAAGTTTGCTGGTGGTGTTGCAGAAGATTCTATAATATCAAAAGTAGTGTCATTATCGGAATCTAAATCTAAATAATCTGGATTGTCTGTATTGTCTGTGTTTTTTGGAGTAATTCCAAGAGAACCCACTCCTGTAGAACCTCCTGTAGGAGTAGTGTCATAGGCATTGTCTAAACCATCTTTGTCTGAGTCTAAACCAGTTGGTGCTATATAGTTATTTGTAGATTGCGCTTCTATATTGTCTGGAATACCATCATTATCGGAATCTAAATCTAAATAATCTGGTATTGTATCTCCATCTGTATCTCTAGAATTTACACAATTTATTTCTACTGTATATTCTAAAGCAAAATTACCTGCACAAAAATTACCAACACCAATATCAGTTGTTGCTTGTATGGTAATACTCGGAACACCACCTATATCAAATACAGTTAATGTTCTATTAACAAAAGGAGATACAGCATCTAAATTAGTACTACATTGACCATTAGGTACTTGTAGGTTAGTATTTGTAACAGCATCTGGTCTACCTGCATTAAAACTTAAGCTAAAATTTTCATTAGGGTCGCCACCATCTATATCTCCTCTTGCACGAACATTACTAACGGTAACTAAATCTCCAGCAGAAAGCCCTAAAGAAGATACGTCTATATTTTGTACAGCACCAGTAGAACCTCCAGCATTATTTATTCTACTAGGTTGCGTTGTTAGAGCAACACCTGGACAAGCTCCTTCTGTAATATCTAAAATACCATCATTGTCGTTATCTATATCTACATTATCTGGTACACCATCGTTGTCTCCGTCTACAAAATCTTTACAAAATGTTAATCCTGAAATACCAGAACCATGAAAAGCACCTAAAGTACAACTATTGCAATCTTGCCAAAGTATTGTAATAGATTTTATTTTATCTATGTCAGAAAAATTAATACCTATATTATCGTTATCACCAATAGTAGAAACATTGTTAGAATCTATAATACCAGTACTTTCATCGGATGTATATGTGGCATTGACTGAATTTGTAAAAGTTGGAAAAATGGTATTATTAAAATTATCTGTAGCTTTAATTGTATATTTATCTCCATTAGGATTAGAACTATTTACGTGTAATAAATCGAAACCAACAGCATATACAGGAGTACTAAAAGTTATTGTAATGGTAATACCTGCACCAGTAGTAAAACCATTTGTATAAAACTGTAATGTTTCAGTTGGTTCTGCATCTGCACCAACAGCAGGAGAATTTGTAGTAGAGGTACTATTTCGCCATTTTTCTAAATCTCCTGTTTCTCCAGAAAATGTATAGGTAATATTAACACCACTACCATCTACATTATTTAGTGTTTTGATTAAATCTCCATCTGTCCAATCGAAATCATTATTTCCGGAAGGCGTTTTGCTCCAAATAAAATTAGAAGCATTATCATTACAACTACTATGTAAGTATTGTGCGTAAGAATTTATTGAAAAAAAAGCGATTATTATAAAGCTTATTTTTTTTAAATTAATTATTCGTTTATGTAATTTTTTTTTCATACAATTAGCCATAATTTTATTTATTTAACAAAAATAGTAATTCTCTTTGATATATTAGACCCTATAATTAGTTTTAAGTCACATAATTACTTACGTAATAAACTTGTAAGTGGTTTTTACTTACACAAAAATGTTTGTATAAAGTTTACTATATTCTCTTTATTTTTGTAATATATTATAAATTAAGAAAATTGAATTTAAACTACCCAATTACATATATTAAAGGAATAAGTGTACAAAGAGCTGCTTTGATTTATACAGAATTGGGCATAAAAACTTGTAATGATTTATTAAATTTTTTTCCTTTTAGATATATTGATAAAACCCAGTTTTATGCTATTAAAGATTTGCAACCCAATTCCTCGGAAGTTCAAATTGTGGGGAAAATTACACGTATAAAATCTGTCGCTCAAAAGAGAGGAAGCAGATTGGTAGCAACTTTCCAAGATGTTTCTGGAACGATGGAATTGGTTTGGTTTAAAGGGCAAAAATGGATTAAGGATTCACTTAAAATTAACGAACCTTATGTGGTTTATGGAAAATTGAACCATTATAATGGTAATTTTAGCATTCCACATCCAGAAATAGAACTGGTAACAGAGTACAAGAAAAAGTTGCAAACCAAAATGCAACCAGTGTATTCTTCCACAGAAAAATTAACAAATTCTGGCATTTCTAATAAGATGTTGCGTAATTATATTCAGAATTTATTACAACAGTTTTACGATGGAATTCAAGAAAGTTTATCGCAAGAAGTTTTAGACGATTTTAAATTGATGAAAAAAAAGGATGCACTGTTAAACGTACATTTCCCTAAAAGTCAAGAAAATTTAGCCAAAGCACAAAATAGACTAAAATTCGAAGAACTTTTTTTTATCCAATTACAATTATTGCGTAAGAAACTCATCAACAAAACAAAAAATAAAGGATTTATATTTGAAACCGTTGGTAAAGTATTTAACCAGTTTTATAACGAAAAGTTACCTTTCGAGTTAACAAATGCTCAAAAAAGAGTATTGAAAGAAATTCGAAAAGATGTAGCTACAGGAACACATATGAATCGTCTTTTACAAGGAGATGTTGGTTCTGGAAAAACAATTGTTGCTTTGTTAACCATGCTTTTAGCGATTGATAATGGTTTTCAAGCAACAATTATGGCACCAACAGAAATTTTGGCAAATCAGCATTACACAGCAGTTTCCGAACTTTTAGAAGGAATGGATATTAAGGTCGATATTCTTACAGGTTCTGTAAAAACCAAAAAACGAAGAGAAATTCATGCTGGTTTAGAAGATGGAATGCTTCATATTTTAGTAGGAACACATGCTTTGTTGGAAGATAAAGTACAATTCAAAAATTTAGGAATTGCTATTATTGATGAGCAACATAGATTTGGGGTAAAACAGCGCTCACAATTATGGAAAAAAGGAGGAAAGGTTGAAGGTTTTTCTCTTCCTCCCCACATTTTAGTAATGACAGCAACACCCATTCCAAGAACTTTGGCAATGTCTGTTTATGGAGATTTAGATATTTCTGTAATAGATGAATTACCTCCAGGAAGAAAAGAAGTAAAAACGATACATCGTTTTGATAGCAACAGATTATCTGTATTTAAATTTATGAAAGATGAAATTGCGAAAGGGCGACAAGTTTATTTGGTGTATCCATTAATTGAAGAATCTGAAGCCATGGATTATAAAGATCTAATGGATGGGTATGAAAGTGTTTCGAGAGAGTTTCCTTCGCCAAAATATCAAATTAGTATTGTGCATGGAAAAATGAAACCAGCAGATAAGGATTTTGAAATGCAGCGTTTTGTAAAAGGTGAAACTCAAATCATGGTTGCAACAACTGTAATTGAAGTTGGTGTAAATGTGCCCAATGCAAGTGTTATGATTATAGAAAGTGCAGAACGTTTTGGACTTTCTCAATTACACCAGTTAAGAGGAAGAGTTGGGCGAGGAGCAGACCAAAGTTATTGTATATTATTATCGAGTTACAAATTATCTGAAGAAGGCAAAACACGATTAAAAACAATGGTAGAAACTACAGATGGTTTTAAAATAGCAGAAGTAGATTTAAAACTACGTGGCCCTGGAAATTTAATGGGAACACAACAAAGTGGTGTTTTAAATATGAAGATTGCAGATGTTGTAAAAGATTCTAAAATTTTAGTAGCTGCAAGAAATACAGCAATTTCAATTTTACAAGAAGATAGTAACTTGTCTCTTGAAAAAAACATACCTATAAAACAAGCATATACAAAAATGACCAAATCGTCTAAGATTTGGTCGAATATAAGTTAATTGGTAGCACTATTAATTTTGCCAAGGTTTGTGGTTTTTTGCTTTAGGACCTATTAATTTTCTAATTTTTGTTTTTTTTGCTAAAACAATTTTAGTCTCAGATTTCTTTCGATTCCAAATTTTTAGATTTTTTGCTTCAGAGCCTTTTAAATCTATATGTTTTAGTGTATTTAATTTTATAACAGTAGATACTTTTTTATGTTTCCAGTATTTATAGTTTTTTGCTTTTGAGCCTAAAACTATTTTTTTACTCTGTGCAACTGTATTGAAACCGATTAAAATTGCTGTAAAAAATAATATCTTTTTCATAAGTAATATTAAAAAAATGACTGAAATAATAGTACTACAAAAATAAAAATATTTTTTATAAATATTAATAATTTACAAGTGTAACAATTTATACAACAATTAAAAATTTAAATATTAAAATTAAAACTGTTAAATAATTGTTGTTTCTGTAAATAGAGTACATAAAAAAAACCAAGCAAAAGTCTCGGTTTTAGATGTTTTAAAGAGAAAATAAAACTTACTTCGTTTCTTCCTTTACTTCTGCTTTATCTGCAACAATTCTTTTATCCATATTTGCAACTTCCCAAGCAGTATAAAAAACCAAACGCGTTCTGTTTTCTAGCAGCTCGTAGTTAATTTTGTCTGGAGTATCAGTAGGTTTGTGATAATCTGCATGTGTTCCGTTGAAATAGAAAATAATTGGTACATTATTTTTTGCAAAATTATAATGATCAGATCTATAGTAAAATCTATTAGGATCATTCTCATCATTATATTTATAATCTAAATTAATATTCATATATTTTTTATTTACAGCTTCAGAAATGTTGTGTAACTCTGTACTCAATTTATCTGAACCAATTAAATACACGTAATTTGGGTCTGCTTTGTGTCTATCGTCAATTCTACCAATCATATCTATATTTAAATCGCAAACAGTATTTGCTAATGGAAAAATAGGATCTACATCTGTATAGTATTTAGAACCTAATAAACCTTTTTCTTCACCTGTTACGTGTAAAAATAGAATAGAACGTTTTGGACCTTTCCCTGCTTTTTTAGCCATTTGAAAAGCTTGTGCAATTTCTAAAATAGCTACTGTTCCAGAACCATCATCATCTGCGCCATTATAAATTTCTCCGTTTTTAACTCCTTCGTGATCTAAATGTGCAGAAATTACTACAATTTCATCTGGTTTTTCTGAACCTTTAATAAATGCAACAACGTTTTCAGAAGCTTTTAAAGGAGTTCTTCTTTTACGTTTGTTTAAAAATGCTGCAGGAACTTCTTGGAAATAATCATCTCCCCCTAAAGGAGAAGCGATTCCTTCAGAAACATAAAAATTCTTTAAATATTCAACAGCTTTTTTCTGTCCTGGTTCACCAGTATTTCTTCCTTCAAATTCATCTGAAGCGTACGTAAATAAGTGTGCACCTAAGTCTTTTGCAGTAATGCTTTTGGCATATTTTGCAGCTTGATCTACATTTGCATCATCATTAGATACATTTTTACTAGAACCACAAGCCATAAAAGCGACTGCACTAGCAACATAAAGTATTTTTTTCATCGATTAAAAAAGTATTTTGTTTGTTGTTATTAAGTAACCAAATGTAACAAAAAGTTACAAGTACATCAAAATTAATTTTTGTTGATGACAAACTGTTGTAACATTTTGTTAAAATTTATGATATCTTTAGGAAACAAATCGTCAAAAGCGTTTTTTTCTATTAATTCTGATGAAGTTCCAGAAATTATAGCGTTCTCTGTTAAAAGAATAATTTCATCCGATAATTGAATTGCCAAATTAACTTCGTGAGTAGATATTAAGATTGTTTTCGAGGTTTCTGCAACCAATTTTTGTAAAAGAGAAAATATTTTTAATGTATGATGCATATCTAAATGAGCAGTGGGTTCATCTAAAATAATAATTTTGGTGTCTTGTGCCAAAGCTCTCGCAATTAAAACACGTTGTAATTGTCCGTCACTTAACTCGTAAAATCGATTATTCTTTAAATGCGCTATTTCTGTTTGTTCGAGGGCAAGGTTTACTTTCTCGATATCTTTTTCGGAGAGCTTATCAATCCAATTTGTATAAGGTTGTCTTCCAAGTGCAGTGAGTTCAAAAACAGTTAATTGGCTTTCAGGTAAACGTTCGGTTAGTACCAGACTTAATTTTGTGGAAAGTTCTTTTTCAGAATAGTCATTTAAGTTTTTATTTTCTAAAAAAACACTTCCATAAATAGGTTTTTGTACTTTAGAAATGGTTCGCAGTAAAGTGGATTTTCCAATGCCGTTTTTACCCAAAACACTAATTAGTTTTCCTTTTTCAATGGATAGATTTACATCAGAAAAAACAATTTTATCTTGTTTTTTTTGTCGATAACCGATTGTTAGATTTTCGGTTTTTAGGATGTTATTTTTGTTTTTGTTTTCGATTTTTTTGTTTTTTTAGTTTCAGAGTTTCAGAGTTTCAGAGTTTCAGAGTTTCAGAGTTTCAGAGTTTCAGAATTTCAAAGTCCAAATTCCACAACAACTCTATGTTTTCTATGTTTCTATGTGGTTAATTTCTATTTTCTATTCATAAACAAACTAGTTCTTTCCTTTTGGGAAGTTTAGGACGGGCTATACAAATATCCTCTTTTTACGAATCAACAACCAAATAACAACTGGTGCTCCAAAAAGCGATGTAATTGCATTAATTGGCAATGTAAATTCACTCGTTGGTAATTGTGCAATTCCGTCGCAAATTAATAAAATAATTGCACCTAAAACAGCAACTGCTGGTAACAATATTTTATGATTAGATGTCGAAAACAACATTCTTGCAATATGGGGCACAGCCAAACCAACAAAAGCAATAGGTCCAGAAAAAGCAGTAATAACACCAGTTAGTAAACTTGTAACTAACAAAACAATGTTTCTACTTTTCTTTACGTTTATGCCTAAACTTTTCGCATAATTTTCACCCAATAAAAAACTGTTTAAAGGCTTTATAATTGATATGGTTCCAAAAACACCTAAAACATAAATACAACTAAAAACAAGTATTTCGTTCCAAGAAAGATTTCCTAAACTTCCAAAACTCCAAAATAAATATTGCTGAATTTGTTCGGCTTCACTAAAATAAGCCAAAACACTAATAATTGCACCTGTTAAACTCCCAAACATCAACCCAATAATTAAAATGGACATCGTATTTCGAACTCTGTTTGCAGCAATAATTACAGCAGATAAAACTAAAAAAGCACCTAAACTCGCTGCAATTGGAAGCGACCAATTAGAAAATGAATTGGTTAAGAAAAATCCACCAAAAAGAGAGGATCCTAAAATTAGCAATGCCACTCCTAAACTTGCGCCAGAAGAAATTCCTAAAACAAAAGGACCTGCTAATGGATTTCTAAACAAGGTTTGCATTAACAAACCACAAATAGACAAACCAGAACCTACTAAAATAGCTGTAATTGCTTTTGGTAATCTAAAATGCAGAATTATAGTTTGCCAACTTTCCTTGGCAGAAAAATTGCCAATTAAAGTATTAAAAATATCTTTAAACGGAATGGAAACAGAACCCAAACTGATATTCACAAAAAACAAGACCACCAATAAAATGGATAGGATTATAAAATGTTTTTTGAATGATTTTTTTTCCATTTATAGCAGATGTTCTTGCCTGATTGAAGTGCAATTGAGACCTGATTTTAACTTCTCGACTGCGCTCGAAGAGACACTATTTATAATTAGTTAAAAATTCTACCAATTTTTTTATTGCAATTCCTCTGTGAGAAATTTTATTTTTTTCCTTAGGATTCATGGAAGCAAAAGATTCGCTAAAACCTTCTGGTTTAAAAATGGGGTCGTAACCAAAACCTTTTTCGCCTTGTTTTTCTGTTAGAATTTCACCTTTGCAAATTCCTTCAAATAGAAATTGCTTTCCATTTAAATTCAAACAAACAGCAGTTCTAAATTGTGCTTTTCTATTTTCTTTATTTTTTAATTCTGATAATAGTTTTTGCATATTATTTTCAGAATTGGCAGGTTCTCCAGCAAAACGTGCAGAGTAAACACCTGGTTTTCCATCCAAACTTTCAACTTCTAAACCTGTATCATCTGCAAAACAATTATAGCCAAATTTATTGGTAATATAATCTGCTTTCAACTTAGCATTGCCTTCTAAAGAAGTTTCGGTTTCATCTACTTCATCAAAACAATTAATATCTTTTAGGCCCAATAATTCTATGGAGTTAGGAAGCATTTCCTGAACTTCTTTTAGTTTATTTAGGTTGTTGGTTGCAAAAACGAGTTTCATACTCTATAATTCAAAGTTTAAAATTGAAAGTTCAAAGTTACAAAAGTTAAGACACGAATTTTACTAATTTCCTAAATTCAAGAAAATATTTTCTAAAAAGTATAAGTTTCTTCTCTTATTTATATTTAGTGAATACTAAACAAAAAGGTTAAGATAATATTCACTCATGATGATAAGGCTCTTTCTTTAAAATCGTAAAACCTCTATACAATTGTTCCACAATAAAAAGACGAATCATTTGGTGGGAAAATGTCATTTTAGATAAGGATATTTTTCCATTTGCTTTTTTATAAACGGCATCAGAAAAACCATAAGGACCACCAATTACCAAAACCAATTGTTTAATTCCTGCATTCATTTTTTTCTGAAGATATTGCGAAAATTCGATAGATGTAAAGTGTTTTCCTTTATCATCCAACAACACTAAAACATCTGTATTTTGTAGTTTGGATAAAATTAAATTGCCTTCCTTTTCTTTTTGCTGAATTTCACTTAAATTCTTTACATTTTTAATATCCGGAATTATCTCTAATTCGAACTTTATATAATGTTTTAATCGGTTTTGATATTCATCAATTAACTGAATTAAATTTTTATGATCAGTTTTACCAATGGCAAGTAATTTAATTTTCATAGTTTCTGTCTTGTTGAGTATTGCTTGAAATCAAAAAATATTTTGATTTTAGGTAGCGAACGAAGTTCACGAGACCTCATTAAAACCTCTCGACTGCGCTCGAGGAGACAAATATTGTCGCTACAAATTTATCAGTTTTAAAACATAAAATCATTAGAACTTCCTAAAAGTTGAAAATCATTGTTATTTTTACATCAGAATTAAACCATATTTATGATTTCAGAAGCACAATTTCAACACGAATTAGACCTTATTATAAAAAACGCCATTAGAGAAGATATTGGAGATGGAGACCATACTTCACTTTCTTGTATTCCTGCAGATGCTAAAGGAAAAGCAAAATTATTGGTAAAAGATGAAGGAATTATTGCTGGAGTTGCATTCGCAAAACAAGTTTTTTTTTATGTTGATAAAGACTTAAAAGTAGAAACTTTTATAAATGATGGCGAAAAAGTAAAATATGGCGATGTTGTTTTTTATGTTTCAGGGAAATCGCAATCCATTTTAATGGCAGAACGTTTGGTATTAAATGCGATGCAAAGAATGAGTGCAATTGCTACAAAAACCGCTTTTTTTGCAGATTTACTAAAAGGAACAAAAACCAAAGTTTTAGATACCAGAAAAACCACACCTGGCATTAGAGCTTTAGAAAAATGGGCAGTAAAAATTGGTGGTGGAGAAAACCACAGATTTGCTTTGTATGATATGGTTATGATTAAAGACAATCATATCGATTTTGCAGGCGGAATAACCCAAGCCATTACAAAAACCAAGAAATATTTAGCAGAAAAAGGCTTAGATATTAAAATAATTGTAGAAGCAAGAAGTTTAGAAGAAATTAAAGAAATTTTGTCTAACGAAGGTGTTTACAGAATATTAATTGATAATTTTAATTACGAAGACACTAAAAAAGCAGTGGACTTAATTGGAGACCAATGTTTAACAGAATCTTCTGGAGGAATCAACGAAAAAACCATTAGAAAATATGCAGAATGTGGTGTCGATTTTATTTCTTCAGGTGCATTAACACATTCGGTTTATAATTTAGATTTAAGTTTAAAAGCAATTTAACAGCTAAATGTCTGGTTGAGCGCAGTCGAGACCTTAATAATTATGGACAACTACTTTGACAGTGAAGAATATTCAAAAATCGATTTTACGAAAACGAAAATTAATAAAGGAGAATACGATAATTGTGTATTTACGAATTGTAACTTCGAGAACGTGCATGCGTCTAACATTCAGTTTGTGGAATGCGAGTTTATCGATTGTAACTTTAGCAATGCCATTGTAAAAGACACTGCTTTTAAAGATGTAAACTTTACAAATTGTAAGATAATAGGCCTAAAGTTTTATGAATGCAATTCGTTTTTATTGCAGTTTTCTTTTACAAATTGTCAATTGAATTTTTCATCTTTTTATCAATTAAAAATACCTAATACAGTTTTTAATAATTGTAATTTACAAGAAGTAGATTTTACAGAAACAATTGTAAATAGTGGCATTTTTAACAATTGCGATTTAAAAAATGCAATTTTTGAAAACACCAATTTAGAAAAATCAGATTTTAGATCTTCGTATAACTATACAATCAATCCAGAAAAAAATCGTTTAAAAAGTGCAAGGTTTAGTAAAGAGAATGTAGTAGGCTTATTAGCTGATTATAAAATTATTGTTGAATGAAAAAAGTAATTCTGTACGCTGTATTTTTTAGTTTAATTATTCTTTCTTGTAAAAAACAAGAAGTTGATCTTCCAATTTTTTCTTATTCGCTTTTAAAACATGATGTAAAAAATTTCAAATTACATATAAACGAAAAAAAATCTACTATTTATTACGAATATCTTCATCAAAAAGATACTATCAAAAAAATACTTTTAAAATATAATTCAGATAAAGATATTTTAATTTCAGATTTAGATACATTTCACTTTAATAAAAAAGTATATAATTCTAAAAGTTTAAAATTTAAGTTTTATCAAAGAAAAGAAAATACAAGTCATAATAGGTTTTTAGTTTTTAATGAAAATTATGGTCTTTTAGCGAATTTAGCTTATGGAGCAGACTGTTTATTTTTAAAAGACTCAATATCAATAACCGATAAAGAATTACTTTTTAAAGAGTTATTTTTGCAACTGAATAAAATTAAATATTAAGTATTTTTCTCCTAGAGCCTGTATTGAACGCAGACGAAATAGGGAAATATCTAAAAGACAAAGGAGATAAAAGGGGTTTTATGACAAAAGAAATAGAAGACAATCTCGAAAAAGTTCCAATAATTGGAATTCTCGTTAAATTTGGAAAAAAAATAAAAATTCCAGGTTTAGAAGGGATGTCTCTATATGACGTTTTAGAAATGTATTTTATTGGAATTGTAGAAGGTGCATTAACAACTAGAGCTGGAGGGATTGCTTATAGTTTTTTTATGTCAATTTTCCCATTTTTACTTTTTGTACTAACCTTAATTCCTTTTGTGCCAATTAATGGCGCTCAAGAAGGTTTATTGTCTATAATTGCAGATGTTTTACCACCAAAAACTTTTGATGCTGTAGACTCTGTTTTGGTAGATATAATTAATAATCAATATGGAGGCTTGCTTTCTTTTGGATTTATAGGGTCTATTTTTTTAATGACCAATGGTGTAAATGCCATTTTTGGCGGTTTCGAATATTCGTATCACGTTAAAGTCGTTCGAAATGTATTTCGATCTTATTTTATAGCAATGCTCGTTTCTTTAGTAATTACTTTTTTTCTTCTATTAACAGTGGTTATTGTTGTTTTCTTCGAATTAGTTTTAAAAAATATGGTTTCTTTAAGTTGGATTCAACATAACATTATTTGGATTCAATTAGTACGAGGTTTTATTTTTATAACAATGATTTTTATTACAGTTTCCATGTTATACCATTATGGAACAAAAGAAGGAAAACATTCTCGTTTTTTCTCACCTGGATCCATTTTTACCACTATTTTGTCTATTTTAACGTTTTATCTTTTTAGCTTTTATGTAAACGAGTTTGCTAAATACAACGAACTATATGGCTCTATTGGAACACTTTTAATCTTAATGTTATTTATTTGGTTAAACGCAATTATTCTACTTTTGGGCTTTGAATTAAACGCCACAATTTACAGTTTAAGAAGACGAAATAAAACCTTTACAACACCCAAAAAATTATAACTTTTTCACGATATTTGCGAACGCAATTTTTAATTGCTAGTGTTAAATTTCGAGTGATTAGTTTTTAGTTGTAAGACTTAAAACTAAAGACCAACAATTAAAAACTATTTAATGAAACCAAGCATCCCAAAAGGAACCAGAGACTTTTCTCCAACAGAAGTTGCAAATCGTACGTATATCATAAATACGATAAAAACTACTTTTGAAACTTTCGGATTTCAACCCATTGAAACTCCGAGTTTTGAAAATGCATCAACTTTAATGGGAAAATATGGTGAAGAAGGAGATAGACTTATTTTTAAAATTTTGAATTCTGGAGATTATTTAAATAAAGTTGATGATAAATTACTTGCTGAAAAAGATAGTTTAAAACTCACTTCTCAAATCTCCGAAAAAGCACTTCGTTATGATTTAACAGTACCTTTTGCAAGATATGTTGTGCAACATCAAAATGAAATTACATTTCCTTTCAAACGTTATCAAGTCCAGCCAGTTTGGCGAGCAGACAGACCACAAAAAGGGCGTTTTAGAGAGTTTTTTCAATGCGATGCAGATGTTGTTGGTAGCCAATCTTTATGGCAAGAAGTAGAATTTATTCAATTATACGACACTGTTTTTACTCAATTAGGTTTAGAAGGAACGACTATCAAAATCAATAATCGAAAAATATTATCTGGAATTGCAGAAGTAATTGGCGCTCAAGATAAATTAATCGATTTTACAGTGGCTTTAGACAAGTTAGATAAGATGGGTCAAGAGAAAGTGGAACAAGAAATGCTTGATAAGGAAATCACAAAAGAAGCCATTGAAAAAGTACAACCTTTGTTTAGTTTTACAGGTTCTAATATTAATAAATTAGCTTCTTTAGAAAGCATGTTACAAACTTCGGAAGAAGGTACAAAAGGAGTAGAAGAGTTACGATTTGTAATAAATTCAATAGCTGAATTAGGTTTAAAATCAGCAAATTTAGAAGTAGATGTAACTCTGGCAAGAGGTTTAAATTATTATACAGGCGCAATTTTTGAAGTTGCTGCACCAAAAGGAGTGAAAATGGGTTCCATTGGAGGTGGAGGAAGGTATGACGATTTGACAGGAATTTTTGGTTTAAAAGATGTCTCTGGAGTTGGAATTTCATTTGGTTTAGACAGAATTTATTTAGTTTTAGAAGAATTAGGTTTGTTTAAAACTGTAGATTTGCCAAAACCAAAAGTGTTATTTGTTAATTTTGGAGAAAATGAAGCATTATTTTGTATGAAAGCAATTGCTGCATTAAGGAAAAATGATGTGAAATCAGAATTATACCCAGATTCCGCAAAAATGAAAAAGCAAATGAATTACGCTAATAAGCGTGAAATTGAATTTGTAGTATTGGTAGGTTCTCAAGAGATTGAAAAACAAGAATTTACATTAAAAAATATGGTTTCTGGAGAACAATCTAAATTATCTTTAAGAGAATTAGTAAATCAATTAAAAGCATAAGAAATTATAGTTTTATAATTATAATTTATTAAGAATTAAAAATAATACGTTGCAAACACGTAAATTTGCATTTTAATAAACGATTGAAATGTTTGAATTGAACAGCAAAATGAATGACGAAAGAATTGAAGAAATAGGTGATAATCACGTAGCAACTTCTGCGAAAACTCCATTAAGAGCAGATGCTTTTACTATTTCTGACGAAGAAAAAATAAATAAAATCCAAGAAAGTGTAAAGGATATTTTACATACTTTAGGAATGGATTTAGAAGACGATAGTATTCAGGGAACCCCAAAAAGAGTTGCAAAAGCATTTGTAAACGAAATTTTTATGGGATTGAATCCTGCAAATATGCCAAATCCATCTACATTCGACAATAATTACAATTATGGTGAAATGTTGGTAGAAAAAAATATTGTGGTGTATTCTACTTGCGAGCATCATTTATTGCCAATTATTGGTAGAGCGCACGTTGCTTACATTTCTAATGGAAAGGTAATTGGACTTTCTAAAATGAATAGAATTGTAGAGTATTTTTCTAAAAGACCACAAGTGCAAGAGCGTTTAACAATGCAAATTGTGCAAGCGATGCAAGAAGCTTTAGGAACGCAAGATGTTGCTTGTGTTATAGATGCAAAACATTTATGTGTAAATTCGAGAGGCATAAAAGATATTGAAAGTTCCACAGTAACATCTGAATTTGGTGGAAAGTTTAAAGAGAAAGAAACTAAAAAAGAATTTTTACAGTATTTACAAATGGATACTAATTTTTAAGAATTCAATTCTATCTTATCATATTAAAAAAAAATCTGAAATTAATATTTAAAATATCGTAAACCAACTACAACGATAATTATTATTCTATACAAGAATTCAATGAAAATTATAGATTTATCAAAACCAATTAAGTATACTAAATCTGACCCTTGGTTTATGAAAGTAAAAATCAAGCATAAACCACACAGGAAAGCAGGTTTGCTGTTACGTTTTTTGGGATTGCCAAAAAAATTATTTCCAAAAGGATTCGAGGGTTGGGCAGATGATACTATAAAAAAAATGGGAGTGCATTCAACAACACATATTGATGCACCTTGGCATTATTCTCCTACTGTGAATGGAGAGCGTGCCAAAACAATAGACGAAATTCCTTTAGATTGGTGTTATGGTGATGGTATTGTTATTGACATGAAACATAAAAAGGACTTTGATCCAATTACCGTTTTAGATATACAGGACTTCTTAAACAAGGAAAAATTATCTCTAAAAGAAGGAATGATTGTGTTAATTAAGACAGGTCGAGATGTTTATAACGGAACGAAAAATTTCCCAGACATAGGAACTGGAATGAGCGCAAAAGCTACTGAATGGTTAATTGATAAAGGAATTAAGGTAATGGGCATTGATTCATGGGGTTGGGATTTACCATTAAAACACTTAATAAAAAAAGCCAAAGAAAATAATGATTCTGAATTATTTTGGGAAGCACACTTAGTAGGACAGCGAAAGGAGTATTGCCACATAGAGCAACTTGTAAATTTAGATGAGCTTCCTATTGTGGGATTTAAAATTGCAGTATTCCCACTAAAAATTGTTGGAGCTTCAGCTGCACCAGCCAGAGTCGTTGCTATAATTGAATAGATACTATTGCCAACAATGTACAGCCGAAATTAAGACGGATTCAACATTCCTAAAGTTTAATTATAAAGAAAAGCGTTAACAATCTCAAAAAAGAGAAGTTTTAGATTTGAATCCTCTTCTTGGGCGCTTTCATAAAACAACGAATCCCTTGTTTTTACGAGGGATTTGTTGTATTTTGTAGCTATAATAAACCCCGAAAATGGCCAATATAGGCAAAAAACGGGGTTTTAATTTCGACAATTATGAAAGTACGAAGAATTTCTGAAATGCAACACCGCATTTCAATTTTTTCCCCTCAGCGAGAATTATGATGCTCATTATGCGCGATTTTTAGAGGGAGATTTAGGTAAAATCTACTCTGCAATTCCTTGGAATGATTTAGTTAGCTCTTTTGGTATTTCTGAACAATCAAAAGGGAGAAACTATCTTTTTAGCCCTAAAGGAAGACTAGGTTTAATGTTTTTAAAACATTATGCTAATTGTTCAGATAGAAAATTGATTGAGCAACTAAACTCGAATTTAGACTATCAATTTTTCTGTGATATAGAACTAGGTTTTGAACGCTTAACAAACTATAAAATAGTGAGCCAAATACGTTGTGAATTAGCAGAGAAACTCGATATTAATTCCATAGAAAAAATTCTATTCAACTCTTGGAAAAACGAAATTGAAAACCCCAATCAAATTGTAATGGATGCTACTTGTTATGAAAGTGAAGTTCGTTACCCTAGCATCCAAAAATTACTTTGGGAGTCGGTTCATTGGTTGTACAATCAATTACGTAAAACCTGCTCTATATTAGGGGTTAAAATGATTAGAAGTAAATATATCAAGTGGAAAAAACGTTATCAAGGATTTAGTAAAATGCGAAGAAAAACCAAGTCGAAACGTATTTCATTAACCCGAGGTTTACTCAATCTGTTAAGTAAATTTATCAACTTTGAAAAAAAGTTGTCAGAAAATCACAATATTGAGTTTATAGCTTTGTATTATAAGCGAATAAATACAATTCAAAGGATTTACAAACAACAAAAAGATCATTTTGATACAGGAGAAAAAATCAAAGATAGAATTGTAAGCATTCAAAAGGATTATATTCGTCCTATTGTTCGAGGAAAGGAAGTAAAACCTGTTGAATTTGGAGCAAAAGTTAACAAAGTTCAAATTGATGGAATTAGCTTTATCGAACATATTAACTTTAATGCATTTCATGAAGGAAATCGTTTTATTCAAACAGTCCAAAAAGCACAAGGATTAACTCGAAAAAAAGTAAAAATAGCTGGAGCAGATAAAATTTATGCCACCAATAAAAATAGAAAACACTGTAGTTCTAAGAACATAGAAACAGACTTTATCCCCAAGGGAAAAAAGCCGAAAAATCATAAAGAAAAAAAGCAACTTAGAGCTATTATCGCAAAAGAAAGAGCTACAAGATTAGAAGGTTCTTTTGGAAAGGATAAAGAATATTATCACTTACGAAAAATAAAAGCCAAAACTAAAAAGAATGAAATTCTATGGATATTCTTTGGAATACACACAGGGAATGCTCTTGAAATTGGCCGAAGAAAAATAGCTAAAACAGCACAACAAGTAGCCTAAATTTGAAGCATTGAATATAGTTTTATGGGAGAGGTATGTCTTGTTGGGAAATTTTTAAGAAACTGAACCCTTAAAACAGCTTTAAAACAAAAATTGAGGGTAGAATTTAAATAATTATGCCCGCAATTTTAGCTGCATTTTTAAAAATAACCTATTTTCTGAATGTGCCTTCTTGGTAATGGTAAATAAGAACCACTTCTATGATACCTTTGTAGAGTACTTAATACATTGGGTTGTAATTTTATGTTTCGCAACAAAAATATCTACAACCCTTTAAAAAAAAATCAAGATGGCTTCAAAATAAAAATCACGTTTTTGGAAGTTTTCTTGAATATTTTATTTTGTTCACTTTTTTTTACCATTTTCCAAAAGGTTTTAGAACAATTTATCGTCCTATTTCTTAGCAAAAAACCAAAAAAGGTAAAGTTATTTCCTGTTTCCTGTTTACTGGAAACTACAACTTTAAACTTTTGAAACCTACTAACTAACTGAAGACTAAAAAACCTATTTTAACCCTCCAGTCATTTCCTCTGGTTTTACCCAAGCATCATATTCCTCTGGAGTTACATATCCTAAACGAACAGCTTCGTGTTTTAAAGTAGTTCCGTTTTCGTGAGCTGTATTTGCAATTTCTGCGGCTTTGTAATAACCAATTTTGGTGTTTAAAGCAGTAACTAACATTAAAGAATTACTTACCAATTCTGCAATTCTTGTATGATTGGGTTCAATACCAGCAACACAGTTTTCTTCGAAAGAAGTACAAGCATCTCCAATTAATTGAGCAGATTGCAACACGTTTGCAGCCATCATTGGTTTAAAAACGTTTAATTCGTAATGGCCTTGGGTTCCACCAACTGTAACAGCAACATCATTACCCATAACTTGTGCACAAACCATTGTAATTGCTTCTGCTTGTGTTGGATTTACTTTTCCTGGCATAATAGAAGAACCAGGTTCATTGGCTGGAATGATAATTTCTCCAATTCCAGATCTTGGTCCTGAAGCCATTAATCTAATATCGTTTGCAATTTTATTTAATGAAACCGCAATTTGTTTTAAAGCACCATGTGTTTCTACTAAAGCATCGTGTGCTGCTAAAGCTTCAAATTTATTTTCTGCGGTTATAAATGGCAACTCTGTAAATTCTGCAATGTATTTTGCTACTAAAACATCATAACCTTTTGGAGTGTTTAATCCTGTACCTACTGCAGTTCCTCCTAAAGCCAACTGGCTTAAATGCGCTAATGTGTTTTCTAATGCTTTTAAACCGAAATCTAACTGTGCCACATAACCAGAAAATTCCTGACCTAATGTAAGTGGAGTAGCATCCATTAAATGTGTTCTACCAATTTTTACAACATCTTTAAAAACAACAGCTTTGTCGTGTAAAGTATTTCTTAATTTTATAATTCCAGGCATTGTTGTTTCTACAATTTTCTTGTAGATAGCAATATGCATTCCTGTTGGAAAGGTGTCGTTAGAAGATTGCGATTTGTTTACATCGTCATTTGGCTGAATGGTTTTTTCGCCTTCGCCAATAACTTTTCCTGCAATTTCATGAGCTCTGTTAGCAATTACTTCGTTCACATTCATGTTCGATTGTGTTCCAGAACCTGTTTGCCAAATTACTAACGGAAATTGATTGTCGTGTTTTCCTTCTAAAATTTCGTCACAAACTTGTGCGATTAAATCTCTTTTTTCTTCTGCTAAAACGCCTAATTCTGTATTTGTGTAAGCTGCAGCTTTCTTTAAATAGGCAAAACCATACACAATTTCTAAAGGCATAGAAGCTGGTGTACCAATTTTAAAATTGTTACGAGAACGTTCTGTTTGTGCTCCCCAATATTTATCTGCTGGGACTTCAACTTGACCCATTGTATCTTTTTCAATTCTGAATTTCGTCATTTTATATAGAATTTAGTCTTACAAATTTACAAAAAGCCGTTAAAACTTTATGAACAATTCTCTTGAAATACTGTTGAAAAAAAATAAATTTTGATGGTAAAATCTGAAAATATGTATTATTTTTGCAATGTTAATTATTCAAATTAGAAACAAATGTTAGATTTTTCTCAATTTTCAGGTTTAGTTTTATTCATGTTTATTTTTACAGCTGGTTTTTGGTTGTTAATATTCTTATTAACATTTGTAGTTCCTTATTGGATTGGTGGAACTATTTGGGAAAATATGAAATTAAAGAAAGAAGCAAGAAAAGCTGCTGAAGGAAAGTAGTTTTCTAAAAATATAGTTTAAAAAACTCGTTTAATTTAATTGAACGAGTTTTTTTGTGGGTTTTCCTTTGATAAAGTAGGTTTAAATGAGTGTTTTTTTGAATAAACACTTCATATCTTTTGGAAAGACTTTTTACATTTTTTTGGCTCATAGCATATCCTTCAATAATAATTAACTCGCTTAGAGAAATTACTTCTTTATCAGGATAAATATACAAGCCATCGCTCATACACATTACACAATTAGTCGAAAATGAATTTATACTTGCAAAAAGGAAAAAGAAAAGGAGTAGATTTTTCATAAGAGTAGTTTTATTTAAGTTTTTCAAAAACTATTCCATAAACTAATAAGAATTCAATATTTCTAAAACTTCGGCTCTTTTTCTAACAGAAACTGGCACATTCGATTTATCGGTTAACAAAAGATAACCTCCATCAGATTTTATAAACTCTTTAATGTATTTCGTGTTTATTAAATGGCTTTGGTGTACTCTTAAAAAACCGACTTCCTTTAGCATGTCTGCATAATATTTTAATGTTTTAGAAACTAATATTTTTGTGCTATCATTAAAATGAAAAGTGGTGTAATTATTGTCGGATTTACAGCGGATAATATCACTAATATTTACTACAATTATTTTATCGGAAGTATGTAAAGAAATCTTTTCTGGCTTGTTATGTGGCGAAGTTACAGCTTGCTGTAAAACCTCTAGTTGTGCTTTGTCTGGTTGAATTTGATTTTTTGCTTTCTCAATGGCAATCTCTAAATCGGAATCTGAATAGGGTTTTAAAATATAATCAATTGCAGAAAATTTGAATGCTTTTATGGCATGAGCATCACTTGCAGTCACGAAAATAATTTTCGATTGTAAATCAGGAAAAATTTCCAGAACATCGAAACCAGTTCCATCACCCAACATAATATCAAGAAATAAAATATCTGGCGTTTTTTTACGAATTAATTTAGAGGCTTCTACAACAGAAGTTGCAGTGCCTAAAATTTCAATTTCTTTATGATTATTGGAAATATCGCTGGTTAGCATTTCTAATGCTAAAGGATTGTCTTCTATGATGATTGCTGTAATTTTCTTCATTTTTAATAATCCGTTTTTAGTGGAATTTTAAACCAAACTTTAGTTCCTAAAATATGGTTTTCTTTTGTTATTTCTTCAATGGTAAAAGTGCCTTTTTTTGATAAATTTTCGATTCTTTCTTTCGTTATTTTTAATGCGACAGATTTATGAGAAATATTATTATTTACTTTTTTAGATTGATGAAATCCAATGCCATTATCGGTAATTGTACACTCTAAATTGTGTTGTTTTACCTCAAAATAAATGGTAATTTTTCCTTCTTTATTTGCTAAAATTCCGTGTTTAATAGCATTTTCTACAAAAGGTTGCACCAACATTGGCGGAATTAGAATTTCTTCAACATCTATATTATTTAAATTTGTTTCTATCTTATATTGAAAAGATTTTGAACTCATTTTTTGCTCTAAACCTAAGTAGTTTGTCAGCGTTTCAATTTCGTTTTTCAAACTAATTTCTTCCAATCTCGAATTGTTTAAAACACTTCTTAAAAGCACAGAAAATTGTGAAACTGTTTTGTTTAATTCCTTTGTGTTTCCAGCATTTCCTAAGGCTTTTATTCCGTTTAAAACATTAAAAATAAAATGCGGATTCATTTGTAATTGCAACGCTTTATGCTCCAAAGTTAATAAATGATTTTTGAGTTTTAGTTGCTGTACTTTTTGTTGATTTTTTTTATTGATTTTTCGAATATAAATATCGATAATTAACGCTAATAAAAAACAGAAAATAGCGATTGAAAGTATTATAAACCATACTTTTAAATAAAAAGGTTTATCAATAGTAAAAGAGAATTTTTTACGACTGATTTCATCTGAATTTTTAAATTTCGATTCTACAATAAAATTGTAATTTCCATATTTTAAATTTGCAAAATCTACCCTTTTTGTAGAACTCCAAGGAGAAAAATCGTTGTTTAATTGAAAACGATATTCTATATTTTTTGATTGTTGAATGGCAATACCCTTAAACAAAAAAGAAATATTATTTTGGTCAGATTCTAATAACAATGTTTCATTTGAATAATTATTATTTAGTGAACTTAAAGAACTAAAGTTTACTAAAACATCTTCAATTATTAGAGAAGGAGATCTCGTGTCTTTCGAATTTTTATTTATAAAAATTCCATTATCTGTTGCTATAAAAACATTGTTTTCAGCATCTTTAAAAATCTTGAAAATAGTGTTTGTTTTTAAATTGCTATTGTATTTATTAATGCTTTTTTTAAAGTTGAAAGTAGCAACTTCTAAAATAGTAATTCCATTATTTTTAGTAATCACATAAATCTTATTATTTATAAGAGAAATGTTAGAAATATTATTTTTTGTATATTTTTTAACGAAATTTTCTTCACCTATAATGTTTATAATTGCATTGTTATTTTCTACAACTAAAAGAGAAGAATTTACTTTTAAAAACGAATTATAAGTTCCGCTTTTAAGCTTTTTTATTATTGTTGGTTTATAAAGTTTATCTAATTTCCATAAGCCGCTATTGGAAGCAATGTAGAAGAACTTATTGTAAAAAATAATATCGTTAACAACCGAAAAATCTAAATTATACGTGGTTTTTAAAGGTTGTAAATAATTTGTTTTAAATTGAAAAATCCCTTGACTAGAACCCACATAAATTTGATTGTTATGTTCAATTATTTTGTGGATTTCTTTGCCTTCAAAATTAGAAAACCCTTTTTTAGTTCTTATGGTTATTCCGTTTTTTGTACCTATAAAAAGACTATCATTTTTAGATAAAAGTGTGGTTGACTTTTTTGTATTAAATTTCGTGATTTTTTCTCCATCAAACCGTAAAATACCTTTATCAGAAGAAAACCAGAGATACTTATTTTTATCTTGATGGATATCAGAAATTTTATACGATGTATAATCTTTAAAAACTTCTAATTTTTCGAAGTTGGTTTCTTGTGAAAAAACAGCATTTATAAATAAAACCGAGAAGATAAAACACAGCAAATTTCTCTTCAATATAAGTTGAAAAGAATTAGATTTTACTTTATTTTTTAGAGAAAAATTCATTTTAACAAACTTACTAATTAAAACGTCATTACACTATTTTAAATTTTGTGTAATGACGTTTTCTCCATCTACAATTTCCATTCCATTTACTATTTCATTGCATACAAACGTTTGTTGTTTGTATCTGGTTCTATATGTTTTAAGTCTCCATAAGGTTTAATTAAAGGTTTTAAAACACACAACCCTGTAGTTCTACCTCTAATAACCAACATGTTATTTTTTACAGACCATTTCCATCTAAACTTTTCAATAGGAATGTTTAATTTGTTCAGTTCTGTTACTAATTCGCTCTGTAATTCAATCCAATCCATTACTTCTTCTTGTATTGTAAATTTTGGCATTTCGTTGTCTGTATTGTGGAAATCGAATTTCCAAACCACAGGAATCGAAAACTGAGTTGTATACGCTTCGCCTACATATCTTTCCTCTTCGTTGTTTAGGGCATCATACCAATCGATTTCTGTTTCTTCTGGGTATTTCTTCGCTATTTCTTTCGATAAATCCATTTTTCCTGGAGAATTTGCAGTAGGATAAAATACATAGAAAGGTTTCGCTAAATAATGATTCGAGAACTTTCCTCCGAAAATCGTGTGGTAAGGAGAGGCTATAACTTTAGGCATTTCTTTGGTATAAAAAGCATCTTTTAACGTGTTTATTAAATCGGCATTTTCTATTAAACCAGAAGCATGAAATATAATTTTAGAATTGCTATTTACCACATTTTTTAATTTTGGCAAAGTTCCTTGAGTAATTGTTTTTCTTAGTGTTTCTGCAGTAATTTTTTCTCCTCTTACCACAGTTTCTAAATTCATTCCTTTATAAGGATTGCTTTTATTTACAATATGAATTTCGCTATAAGGATTTTGATTTCCATTATCATTTAACCAAGTAATTATTTCTTCCAAAGAATATTGCCCATCGATTACTTTTAGCCCTTTTTCTTTAAAATAATTTCTTGCTGTGGAATAAAATGTTTCATTTCCTTTGTCGAAACCAGCAATAAATACAATTGGTTTTTTATAGGTAATTGTTTTTGTTTCCGCTAAAATAGGAGTGCTATTTTTAGCAACAGTTTTAGTTTTATTTTTGTTTTTTACTTCAGGATTATCGCATTGCAAACAAAGCGTTAATGTGATTATAAAAGAACATACAATAATTAATTTTTTAGATAAAGTTTCCATAATTTCTACTTGTTTTAGTGTTAATACACTGTAAAAGTAGTACCGAACTTCAGTTAAATTTTGGTAGTATTAGAATTCGTGAAGGATCAATTAGAATTCGTAACGAGTTGGTGTTTTTTTTTTGACTTAGGAAGGAACTATAAGACGTAAGACTTTTGGATTCATATCAAATCTGTCTTACGTCTTTCAGTCTTACGTCATTTAATCTTATGTAAAAAATTACTCTATAATCACTTTATTATAATTTACCAATTCAGTCAATCCTTCTTCATTAGGATTTTTAGCAAACGAACGTAAATAAGCATCCATATATTTTATGATACGCTCTTCAGGATAAAAAAGCACTTTATTATCATATTGTGCCCATTCATTCATTTGAATATATGCTTTTCCATTTTTATATCTATAAAAATTTTGAATATGTTCTGGAAGTGCTTCTTCCAATTCTTCATTTAAAAAAACGTTGTAATAGTTTAAATCTGCCGTAAAAAAGTGAAAAGAAAGCAAATTATCGTAAAAACCAGTTAGGTTATTTGCGAGAGGTAAAACCATCGTAAACACTAACACAACTAATTTTTGTTTGTTAAAAAATTGTAAGAAGAAATCAAAGCCTTTTGTAGTTTTTAGTGTCCAAAATATAATAAATACACTAATTATATTCTGAATATTCCAAGGAACCACATTGTAGCCATACCCTAAATAGAAGAGTAAAAAAGTAATAGTTCCATGCATTATTATAATAGATATCACTCCGAATTTTCTCGTTTTATTAAATAGTAAAAGAATCCCCATTAACGCTTCTAACCAAGGAACTGCGTAGGTAAACAATTCTAAAAATCTTTGAGGCAAACAAATTAATGCTGTGTTTACAGTTTCTACGCAACTAAAATGTTTGTTTAAAGCACTTAACCATTGCACATAAAATGCTTCGTTTACTTTCTGGATTCCACTCCAAAAATAAGTGGCGAAGAAGATGAGAATAACTGCATATAAAACTTTTTTGGCACCCGCATTTTTAGGAAAAATTACAATGGCAAAAATGGTTAAGAAACTTTGATAAAAGTAGGGTTGCAACCTATTTTGATCTACCAAAGCCAAAAAAACATAAAGTAAAACAACCAACCAACCTTGCCATCTTTTATTTTGAAAAATATAAATTATTTGAATTACAAAGAAAAAACCAGCTAAAAAATAATCGAAAGGAGCAGTAGGAATTGGCAACCAATCGAACAAAGGAATTACTGGAAATATTTTTGTAGTTACCCACAATTTTGGAGCATATACCATCATTACCAAAACAGGAAGAATGGCTAAAATTCTTACGTAATTTATTTTTTGTTGGTTGGTTAGGTTTTTGAGCATGTTATTAAAAAAGACTATTTAATTTAATAATTTTATTTTTTTGTTCTTTATTTAGATTGTTTAATTCAAGCCAGTCTTTAATTAATTGAAAACTCCAACTATTTAACGTTATTTTGTTATTTTTAAGATACTTTTTTAAGGTGTTTTTTTGGTTGTTATATTTTTCTAAATTATTTTCTAAAGCATAAATAATTGCTTTAAAATATATAATTAAAGAATAATAATCTTTAGTAATAAATTTTTTGATTTCTATTTTGTTCAAATGTTTTTTTGCTAAATCAATATTATTTCCAATAATATAAGCTTCAATTAGGCTTAAATGATATCCTGATGCCTTTGGGTTTTTACTAATATAATTTTTGTAAAATGTGTAAGATTCATTAAAATATTTTTCAGAAAGAGTGTTTTTTTTAATTTTTTTGGCTAACATTCCTGCTTCTGTCCAATTATTAGTATTAAATTTTTTAGAAGCTATTGCAAATTTTTTGATTGCTTTTAGTGTGTCTCCTAAAGCTAAGTAGCTTTTTGCTTGGTATTTAAAATTTGGTAGTATAGAATTTAAAAATCGAACGTTTTGTGAAGTGTCTTTTTTGATTTGAATATCTGAAATATCAATTGCTTTTTTATATCTTTTTGAATAGTACAGCGCTTCAATATAATCATCCTCATATAAATATTTATAAGCTATTTCTTTATTAATTTTGAGAGATTTTTCAGCATACTCAACTCCTTTTTCATATTCTTTATTACCTATTTTTCGATTTGCAGTTTTAGCATAAGCCATTGCTAATTCGTCTGTTTTTTGCAGACTACTTTCTTGTAAATAGCCTTTTTCTGCAAAAAGCAAATTTAGCTCACTTTTATTACCTCTATAAGTATTAATTTTTTTGTTTTTATTTAAGTTTAGTGTTTTTAAAAACTTAGAATTTATTAAATCTTTTGGGATTTCAGAAATTAAATTTCCTCGAAGGTTTAATGTTGCCACTTTTATTGAGTCCCAACCAGAAGTTGGTAAATTTTTAATATTACAGTTCTCTAAATTAATAGTGTAGTTTTTAAATTTCGATTTTTTAAGAATATTAAATAACTGTTTTTCGTTTAAGTTTTTATTCAATGAAAGCTCAATAAATTCTAATTTTGGTAACCTTGAAAAAGAAATAGGCAATTTAGTAATGTTATTTTTAAGAACTTTTAAGGTTATTGTAGTATCTTTTTTAAAATTTCTATCATATACAAAGTTATAATAACTCCTATTATAAAGGTATAACTTTTTTAAACTTTGAAGATTACCGAAATTTTTAGAAAGTTCTTGTAAATTATTATTAGTTAAAGCTAATCTTTCTAATTTTTTAAGTTTACCAAAAGATTTTGGAAGTTTTTTTAAGTGACAGAATTCTGCATCTAATATTTTTAGAGCCTTAAGGTTTCCAAAATTAGTTGGTAATTCTGCGATTTCATTTCTGGAAATATTTAAGTATTTTAAATTTTGTAGTTTTCCAAAAGATTTTGGAAGTTGAGAAAGCTTATTTAATTCTAAGTTTAAGTAAGTTAAATTTTTTAATTTTCCTATTCTTTTAGGTAGTTGTAAAATATAATTTTCTTCTAAATTTAAGGAATCAAGATTTTTTAAATATATAATTGACTTTGGTAGTTTTTCTATTAAATTGTTGTTTAAACTTAAATAAGAGATGTTTAATTTCCCTAAATCTTTAGGTAGCTTTTTCAATTTATTATGTTCTAAATAAACTCTTTTTAATTTTGATAAATTTATAAAACTTTTGGGTAACGTTTTAATTTGATTAAAGTAAAGTTTTAGAGTTTCAATATTTTGTAATTTATTAATATTATTATTAACGACCTCTAAATCACTGCCTTGAATTTCAATATTTTTTAGATTTGTAAGGGAATAAAATTCGATTGGTAGTTTTTTTGAAAATTTATTATTAGAACTATAAAAGCTTTCGAGATTTTTTAGTAAGCCTATTTCTTTGGGTAAACTATTAAGTTTGTTGTTAGATAATTTTAGTTCTTTTAAGTTCTTTATTTTTGATATGTCTAAGAAAATATTAGTAGAGTTTTTAATTTCTACTGAAGAAAGAGAGAGTTCTTCAAGGTTTTTAAAATTTCCCAAAAAATTGCTTTTTATAGTCATCCAATTTAAATCCAAATATTTTAAATTATTTAATTTAGAAAATTTAAGAATATCTTTTATTGAATTTTCATCAGCACTAAAACTTAAACTTAATGATGTTAAGTTTTTAAAATCTTTAATGCTTTCAGGGAATATAATTTTATTTGAGCCAGAATAGGATAGACCTTTAATATGACTCAGTTTTGAGAAATTAGGGTTTTTAAAAATTTTATTTGGGAAGTTATTCCAAATTAAAACTAAATTTTCTAATTGAGGAAGTTTAGAAATTGAATTGATAAAATTATTATAATTCCAATAAAAATCTCCTTTTAAAGAAATAGTTTTTACTTTTTTAAGTGTATAAATGTTCTCAGGAAAAACAATGTTTGTTACTTTTCCTTCATCAAATAATGAGGCAGGTGTTTTAAATTGAACATACTCTAGGTTTGGAAGCTTTTCTAAATTTTTTACAATAGCTTTTAAATTTAAATTTTCTGAAATTTTTATTGAAACATATTTTATTTTAGAAAGTATATGTACAGAATCTTTGTTTTCATTAAACTCTTTTTCTTTGTATTGAAAAACATTGTTAAACCCAAATCTTTTTAATTGTAGCATATCTGTTTCATATTTTCCTCCATAAGAACGAATAAACTGATTAGAATACTTGTTGTAGTTTTGTGATTTGACAGTGAAACTAAAAGACAGTATTAAAAAAAATACAAAATTAAATTTCGCCATAACAATTTGTTTTAAAACATTAATTTTTCTGTTAAATATTTACTAGTATAAGATTCTTTATTTCTCGCTAATGCTTCTGGAGTTCCTTGGAAAATTAGTTTTCCACCATTTTTTCCTCCTTCCAATCCTAAATCAATAATATAATCTGCACATTTTATAAGTTCTATGTTATGCTCAATAACAATTATAGAGTGTCCTCTATCTATTAAAGCATTAAAAGAGCGTAATAATTTTTTAATATCATGAAAATGTAAGCCTGTTGTGGGTTCATCAAAAATAAATAAGGCTTTGTCTTTTGTGTTTCCTTTTACTAAAAACGATGCTAATTTTATTCTTTGTGCTTCTCCACCAGAAAGTGTGGACGAAGATTGCCCTAATTGCACATACCCCAAACCAACATCTTGTAAAGGTTTTAGCTTTTGTGCAATTTTTGTGACTAAGTTTTCAGAGAAAAAAGCGACAGCATCATCAATCGTTAAATTTAAAATATCGTCTATATTTTTTCCTTGAAAATTGACTTCTAACACTTCTTTTTTAAAACGTTTTCCATTACAAGCATCACACTCCAAATGCACATCTGCCATAAATTGCATTTCAATGGTAACTTCTCCTTCGCCTTTACAAACTTCACAACGACCACCTTCAACATTAAAAGAAAAATGTTTGGGTTTGTAGTTTCTTATTTTCGATAATTTCTGATTTGAAAACAATGCACGAATATCATCATACGCCTTAATATACGTTACAGGATTCGAGCGAGAAGAACGCCCAATAGGATTTTGGTCGATAAATTCTACATGTTTTAAATTTTCGAAACTTCCTTTTATATCTGTATGCTGACCAATTTTTTCTCCATAACCAATCAGTTTTTTCTGCATAGTTGGGTACAAAATACTTTTTACCAACGTACTTTTTCCTGAACCAGAAACTCCTGTAATAACCGATAAACAATTCAGTGGAAAAGTAACATCTATATTTTTTAAATTGTGTTCTCTTGCACCAATTATTTGAATATTATTTTTTGATGTTCTACGTTTTGTAGGTACTTCAATTCGTAAATCGTTATTTAGATATTGCGCAGTTAAAGAATCGGATTTTAAAATTTCTTTAAATGTTCCTTCTGCAACTACATTTCCTCCAAAAGTTCCTGCTTCTGGGCCAATATCTATAATATAATCGGCCTCTTTCATAATATCTTCATCATGCTCAACCACTACAACTGTGTTGCCTAAGTCACGCAAGTCTTTTAAAACGCCAATCAATCTTTCTGTGTCTTTTGGATGCAAACCAATACTTGGTTCGTCTAAAATATACATGGAACCCACCAAGGAACTTCCCAACGAAGTTGCCAAATTTATACGCTGACTTTCGCCACCAGAAAGTGTGTTGGAAGTTCTGTTGAGGGTTAAATAATTCAACCCAACATTGGTTAAAAATTGCAAACGATTGTTAATTTCGGTTAACAAACGTTTTCCAATTTTCTCTTCATATTTGTCTAATTTTAAATTTTTGAAAAAAATAGATAATTCATCTAAAGGAAGCGTTACTAAGTCGGAAATTGTTTTTTCGTTTATTTTTACATAATTTGCTTCTTTTCGCAAACGTTTGCCATTACAGGTCGTACATTTTGTTTTTCCTCGATAACGAGACAACATTACACGATTCTGAATTTTATAACTTTTTTCTTCTAAAGTTGTAAAAAAGTGATGAATTCCATTAAAACTTTTATTCCCATTCCAAACCAATTCTTGTTGTTTTTCAGTCAACTCGAACCAAGGTTTGTGAATTGGGATATCAAATTTATAGGCAACATCAATTAAATCTTCTTTATAATGAATGTAAGAAGGGGTTTTAAAAGGGAAAATGGCGTCTTCCATAATAGATAAACCTGTGTTGGGAATTACCAAATCTTCGTCAATTCCAATAACATTTCCATAACCTTCGCAAGTTGGGCAAGCGCCATAAGGATTGTTAAAACTGAATAAATGTGTGTTTGGTTCTAAGAAAGTCATTCCATCCAAATCAAACTGATTGCTAAATTCAGCTACTTTATTATCTGCTAAATTTTCTATAAAACAAATTCCTTTTCCCTCGAAAAAAGCAGTCTGAATTGCATCTGCCAATCTGTTGTAAAAATCCTCATCATCTTTGGTTACAATTCTATCAACTACTAAAAATAAGGGTTCATTTCTATAGTCTTTCTGAGGAAAATCGGCAATTCTATGTACTTTATCGTTCCATTTTAAACGCGCATATCCTTGTTGTTCTAAAACTTGTAAAACGGTTTTTAAATCTCGATCTTTAGTAATTGCAATGGGAGCTAATAATAAAAGCTTCGTTTTATCGTCGAATTTCTTTACAAAATTAACAACGTCGGAAACCGTATCTTTTTTTACTTCTTTTCCTGAAATAGGAGAGAAGGTTTTCCCAATTCTGGCATATAATAATTTTATATAATCGTAAATTTCTGTTGATGTTCCAACTGTAGAGCGTGGATTTGTAGAGTTTACTTTCTGCTCAATCGCAATTGCAGGCGCAATTCCTTTGATATAATCTACTTTTGGTTTGTGTAATTTACCTAAAAACTGACGTGCATAAGAACTCAAACTTTCCACATAACGTCTTTGCCCCTCTGCATACAACGTGTCAAAAGCCAAAGAAGATTTTCCAGAACCAGAAAGTCCAGTAATTACCACCAATTTATTTCTGGGGATAACAACATCTATATTCTTTAAATTGTGGAGTTTAGCTCCTTTTATGATTATGTTTTCTTTAGGATTTACTTTGGAAATATCTTTTATCATTTAGCGGGAAATATGAACGATAAATTTACCAAAAAATTGCCTTTTTTTAGTGAATTTATACTTTTTTTAAGAAAAGTTTGTTGGATTGAAAAATAATATTCATATTTGTTATTCATAAACCACACAAAATTAGACGTATATAGTATAAAAATTACTTTAAAATTATTAACTAAATAATAACAGGAAAAGCCTTTTCGCTTTTCTACAAAGTAATTATGATACGTGTAAACAAAATTTCAGACAGTATTTTAGTAAGCGACTATATTAATGGTAGTGAGGCTTCTTTATCGATTTTAATCAATAGGCATCAACAGCGTTTGTTTAGCTTTATTTATAGTAAAGTGCAAAGTAAAGATGTTACAGAAGATATTTTTCAGGATACTTTTATAAAGGTAATTCGAACTTTAAAAAAAGGAAAATATAATGAAGAAGGAAAATTTTTACCTTGGGTGATGCGAATTGCGCATAATTTGGTAATCGATTATTTTAGAAAGAATAATAGAATGCCAAATTTTAAAAATACAGATGAATTTGATATTTTTTCTGTTTTAGGAGATGGAAGCTTAAATGCGGAAAAACAATTGATACAAGAACAAATTTACAGTGATGTTCGAGAGTTAATTAACGAACTTCCAGACGAACAAAAAGAAGTTTTGTTAATGCGTATGTATAAAGACATGAGTTTTAAAGAAATTAGCGAAAACACTGGTGTTAGCATTAATACAGCTTTGGGTAGAATGCGTTATGCGTTAATAAATATGCGTAAATTAATAGAAAAACATAAAATTATTTTGGTAAATTAATAATAATTGTAAAATTGTTGCGTTAACTGTTTATAACCAATAAATTAAATAGCTTATACGATGCAACTTTACTCCAAAAAGTCGTCTAATTTACAGATGCAACCGAAAAAAGAAACAGTTCAATTTTTGATTGATTTTTCCAAATCGCTAACTATTGTAAAAACCAAATCAAAAAATTTCATTGAATTGAATTTGAATTAAGAGTGGAAAAAGCTTCAACGAATGTTGAGGCTTTTTTTATGAAACCTCTTTTAATTTCCACAAAGGGGAAAAACACTCTTCTCTTAAAACTTTTGCTAACTTTTCCGTGAAATTCGTGTTTTAGCTTTTTTATAAACAAAAGAAAAGCTCTGTGAACTTCTGTGCCTTCTCTGTGAATCTTTGTGTAATAACCTTTTTATCCGTGCAAATCTGTGAAATCTGTGTCTTTTAATTTTTTATCACGTTGTAAATCTCTACGTAACTCTATTAAAAACTCTGAGAATCTCTGTGTAACAACACTATTTTTTATAATAAGCATCCAAAACAGACTTTCTACCAATCGTTTTCGTGATAATATCTTTCTCTAAATCCCAACCTCTGGCAGGAGAATACTCGCGTCCATACCAAATAATTTGTAAATGTAAATCGTTCCATAATTCTCTTGGAAATAAACGTTTTGCATCTTTTTCGGTTTGCGCCACACTTTTTCCGTTCGATAAATTCCAACGATACATTAATCTTAAAATATGAGTATCTACAGGAAAAGCAGGCACTCCAAAAGCCTGGCTCATAACAACACTCGCAGTTTTATGACCAACTGCTGGTAATTCTTCTAAACCATCAAAAGATTGTGGAACTTCGCCATTGTATTTTTCGATTAATATTTTAGATAAACCATAAATACCTTTCGATTTCATTGGCGATAAACCACAAGGACGAATAATTTCCTTAATTTCTTCTACAGATAGTTGCACCATATCAAAAGGATTATCTGCTTTTGCAAACAATAAAGGCGTAATTTTATTTACACGAACATCTGTACATTGTGCTGATAATAAAACAGCTACCAATAATGTATAAGGATCTTTATGATCTAAAGGAATTGGTATTTCTGGGTAAAATGTTTGTAATGTATCGATTACAAATTGTACTTTTTCTTGTTTATTCATTCTTCTGAGAATTCAAGATTTAATATTTGAAATTCAAAGTTACAGCAACAAAAATAAATTTCAGTAAAATTTAAGATTAGTTTTAAAAGAACTCCTTTTAAACTTCGTATTTTTGAAAGAACTAATTAAAAATAATATGACAACATTAAAAATAGGAGATAAGGCTCCACAATTTGAAGCAAAAGACAATGCAGGAAATACCGTTAAATTATCTGATTATGCAGGTAAGAAATTAGTTTTGTTCTTTTACCCGAAAGCAAGTACACCAGGTTGTACAAACGAAGCGTGTGATTTACGAGACAATTATCAATCTTTTTTGGCAAAAGGATATGACGTTTTGGGTGCAAGTGCAGATTCTGCAAAAAGACAACAAAATTGGATTAATAAACACGATTTACCTTTTCCGCTTTTAGCTGATGAAGACAAAGCTGTAATTGAAGCTTTTGGAGTTTGGGGGCCGAAGAAATTTATGGGAAAAGAATATGATGGAATTCACAGAACTACTTTTGTTATCGACGAAAATGGAGTAATAGAAGATATTATATCAAAAGTAAAAACAAAAGCACATGCAGCGCAAATTTTGGGTTAGGCAACAATTAAACCCTGTTGTGTGCAATTTGCACAAAATTTTATCATAATACCAATTTTTGGTATATTTGAAAAAATATGTCAAATGAACAAAAACACATCAATATCACTCGGAAACTATTTTGACCAATTCGTTCAAAGCCGAATAAGTGAAGGAAGATTTAAAAACGTTAGTGAGGTCATACGCGCTGGACTAAGGCTTTTAGAGGAAGAAGAAAGTAAAGTGATTGCCTTAAAAAACGCAATACAAGAAGGAATTGACAGCGGAACTGCTCACGATTTTGACCCCAAAAAACATTTGGAATCTTTAAAAGCGAAAAAGCGCTCGAATGGCTGAATATAAACTGACCAACAAAGCTGTCGAGGATTTATCTAAGATTTGGGACTATATATTTGAAGTCTGGTCTGAAAAACAAGCTGACAAATATTACGATGGACTGATTTCTAACTGTGAAGAAATCGCAGAAAATCCAGAGTTGGGAAAAAACTATAAAGAAATATCAAAGCAACTTCTCGGAGTGAAAGCAAATCGGTACATAATATTCTACAGAACATTGGAAAAAAATTATGTTGAAATAACGAGGATATTGCACGAACGAATGGATTTAAAGGAAAGAATAACCGAATAAAAACTGCACACAACAATGGTTATAAGTAATTGCTTGTTCTCGCCTATTTTGGAAATTTCTGCGGAATTTCCAACTCGGTGTGTACTTGCAAAGTTAAGTGCTAACCCACGCAACTACTTATAGACGTTACCGCTAAATTCCGAATTTTATCAATTTTGGAGTACTTTTAGTATTGGTTATTTCAAATAATTCTCTTTTATGAGATTTTAAGGAGCTTTCTGTAATATTTAATTTTACAGAAAGTTCTTTTTCTTTTTATACTAAAACGTCATACTAAGTTTAAAGTTTAAAACTCTACCTGTCATAAAATTTGGGATTCCAAACTGCGTTTTAGAATACACATCTCTCACCCAAGTGTTGGTAATCGCATTCTGAATATCGAACATATTAAAAAGCTCTAAACCCGCTGTTAGTTCTTTAAATTTTGATAAAAAACCTGTTTGGTATTGTTTGTTTGCATCTGCAAAAACATAAGAAACACCTAAATCTGCTCTTTTGTAATCTCGCAAACGTTCTTGAAATTGATAAACATCGGAATAAGCAGGTGCTCCACCAGGAACTCCTGTATTGTAAACCAAGTTTAAATATGCTTTTAAATTCGGTAGGTTTGGCACATAATCTTGGAACAAAATTCCGAATTTTATACGTTGGTCAGAAGGTCTAGAAATATCTCCTCTGTTATCTATATTTTCTTCGGTTTTTAAATACCCTAAACTTACCCAACTTTCGTTTCCTGGAACAAATTCGCCATTTAAACGAACATCTAAACCATGTGCATAAGCAGTTGTAACATTGTCTGCTCTATAACGAATTCTAACATTATCTACAGAGTATGCATTTACATCTGTTAAATCTTTAAAGTACAATTCTGTTGTAAGTTTAAAAGGTCTTTCCCATAAATCGAAACTATAATCCATTCCTGCTACTAAATGTATCGATTTTTGAGCTTTAACATTTACATTAATCTTTCCATTAAATTTTTTTAATTCTCTGTAAGAAGGTGGTTGCGAATACCAGCCACCAGAAAAATGAAACAACATATCTCTAGCCCAATTTGGTTTTATTGCAAATTGTGCTCTTGGACTAATAATAAGCTGACTTTTAGAGGTGTTTCCGTTTGAAGAAACCGTCCAATTTTGTGCTCTAATCCCGAAATTGTACCAAACTTCGTTGTCGTTCCAAAAACGACGTTCGTTAAATTGAACAAACCCTGAAATACGATTAATTTGTACTTTATTATCTTCTCTAATATTCTGAAAAGGAATTATTGGACCTTCAAAAGGTTCGTAAGGTTGGTTGTTTCCAGCATGGTTTGGAGGACGCACAGAAAAACCTAAAGAATCGATTATTTCCCATTCTCTAATGCGTTCACGAACATCTTCATTTTGATATTTTACACCAAAATTCCATTGAGTTCTCTCTTTTTTATAAGTTCCTCTTATTTGCACATTGTTAATTAGTGCATCTAAATCGTTTCTTGCATGGTTTAATTGAGAACCAATTCCTTTAGCAAAATCGACTTCTCCAAAATCCTCTGAACCAATATTGGCATTTACTTCTCCCAAATTATAGGAAGCTAAAACATCGTAATATTCTTCTTCTTGGGTGTTGTAACTAGAAACTGTTGTTCTAAAAGATAAGTTATCATTTATTTTATAATCTGCAGACAAGGCATTAAATAAGGTAAAATAATTATTTTCTTCTTTACCTTTATAAAAAACAATTAATTCTAAAGGATTTGCAACGGTTCCAAAACGAGTTCTTCTGGAAATGGGTTGATAATTGTAATTATTCAATGAAAAATTACTCAAATAACTTAGTGTAAATTTATCTGAAAAATCATAAGAAATATAGGACTGCAAATCTGTAAAACGTGGTCTAAAATTGGTTTCAATTTGTTTGCTATTTACAAAAAGGCTGTTATCTCTATATCTAACTCCAGTAAGTATACTTAATTTATTATCTAAAAAAACACCTTCGAAAGTGGCACTTGCACCTAATAAACTTGCATTTACAGTGGTCGTAATTTCATTTGGTTTTCTGTAAGTAATATCTAATACAGAAGATAGCTTATCTCCATATTTTGCTTGAAATCCACCAGCAGAAAAATTAATGTTTTGTACCATATTCGAGTTTATAAAACTTAAACCTTCTTGTTGCCCAGAACGAATTAAAAAAGGTCTGTACACTTCAATTCCATTTACATACACTAGGTTTTCATCGAAATTTCCACCACGAACATTGTATTGTGTACTTAACTCGTTGTTGTTATTTACACCAGGCAAAGTCATTAAAACATTTTCTACGCCAGCATTTGGACCAACGATATGCTTCGCTTTATTAACATTTATCTTTGTAATTCCTTGAGCTTCTTTTCTTCGATCTTTTACTACAACCTCTTTTAACTCTTCTGTTTTTAATGATAAAATAGGAGAGAAGCGAATTGCATTTCTGCTAGTAGCTTTAATTTTTTTGTTGAAAGTTTTATAAGAAACGTGTCTAAAAATTATGGTAATTTCTTTTTTAAACGGAATTCGAATGCTGTAATTTCCATTTTCGTCTGTAGTTGTTCCTGTATTTCCAAATTTTACAGAAACATTTTCAATGGGCTGTTTTTCCTTGTTTTTTATAGTTCCTTTTAAAATGGTTGTTTTTTGTGCAAACGCAAAATAAGGGATACAAAGAAAAAGAAATAGTATAAGGAGTTTTTTCACGTAAAATTAGTTTACTTGTTTTTTAAAGAACGTCGCAGAAAGCTCTTTGGTATTTCCAACATTGTCCGAGACTACAATTTTAAAGATATGTTTGCTACCAACCAATTTTTTATCATTAAAATTATAGGTTAAAATCCCTTTTTTATGGTTGTATTCCATTAATACCCATTGTCCATCGATAGTTGCTCTAAAATTTTTAATTCCAGAACCAGCATCAGCAATTTTTACTTTTAATGTTTTATGACTAGAAATCCATTGTTTGTCTTTAAAATACAGTAAACGAATGGTAGGTTTTTTAGTATCGGAAAGTAACTTATATTTTCCTAAAGTTTTTGTAGTGGTGTAAAAAGTGCTATCCTTTTTTCTGGTATACTGGTATCTTGGGTATTTCGCATACTGCACATTTGCAATGTATAAATGCTTTTTTTCTTCTTCTGAATATTTAGAAACGTTAAAAGTTAATGTAAAGTTTTTATTTAAAGGAATTGTTGGGTTATGTATATTTGCAATGCCCTTATCAACCTTAAAATCTAAATAAACATCCTTGTAAAAAGTGTTTTTGGGAAAAGCGATAGTAACATAATCTTGTGTAAATTTTTGAAATTTCTTCGCCACAATTTTATAAGCAGTTGTGTCTTTTTGTTTTTTAAATATGGTGTTGTTTTCTTTTCCAACCACAGGTATTTTTACAGAACTTTTATTTCCATTAAAATCTCTTGCGATAATTTCGATGGTATAATTTAGCCCTTTTTCGATTTTAATTTTACCATTATTTTGCAAATCTTTGTAAATAGTTAATTTATTTTCCTTAACTCTATACGTTTTTTGAACTCTACTTTTGTAGTTCTTATAATATTCATAATCAATTAATAAGTTAATGTATTTACTTTCTGCAAAAGAAAATGTTTCCACATCATGATAATAGAATCGTTTGCCATTTACCAACATTTCTAAACTATAAATTCCGTTTTTGTTGTTTGCTTTATTCAATCGATCAAAAACATTAATTCCAAAACCAATAGTTCCACTTGCGAAGATTCTACTCCCTACATATTTTCCTTTTCCAACATTTTTAACGGAAACTTTATAACGATTGTATTGTTGGTTTATTCGAGCATCAAAACTTAAAGGATATACTAAAAGAGATTGAATTGTTGGCGGTTTTGTGTCTGCAGAAGTAATACCAAAAAACATCGGGTTTATAATGTTTTCGGTTTTTGTATCCCGAATTTCAAAATGCAAGTGTGGACCACCAGAACCACCAGTATCTCCAGAAAAAGCAACCAGTTCTCCCTTTTTAACTGAAAATTTACCTTTTTTTAAAAAAATATTTCCTGTTTGGTAATTCTGTTTTTTATATTGAATGGATTTTACGTATTCTTCAATTTTATTAGCATATTTACTTAAATGTGCATACACAGTTGTATAACCATTTGGGTGCGTAATATAGAGTGCTTTTCCAAACCCGAACTGCGCTACCTTTATTCGAGAAATATAACCATCTGCAGCAGCAAAAACTTTTAAACCTTCTTTTCCTTGTGTTTTAATATCTACTCCAGAGTGAAAGTGATTGCTACGAAGTTCACCAAAAGTACCTGCGAGAACTGTAGGGATTTCTAAAGGATTTCTAAAGTAATTTTTTGGGTATTTTTTTTGAGAAAAACAGGTAATCGTAGTCGTAAATAGAAATATGATAAGAAATTGCTTCAAAAGACTAATTTTTTGTGTAAAAATAGTAAAAATTTGACTCTAATTAAACCGCTAAATATCAATCGATTATTAATATGTCAATTAAATGTTGGAAAATTTAAAACAGATTGCTAACTTTGTAAGTATAGTTTTATTCTAATAATTTGTATGAGTAATACCTTAGAAGCAATTCATTTACTGGAAGATAAGTTACAAAGCTTACTTTCTAATTATGAGTTTTTAAAAAAAGAAAACGAAATATTGCTTCAAAGTACTACAAAATTGCAACAAGAATTGTTAGAAAAACAACAAGAATTGGCAAGTCAAAAAAAACAATACGATTTGTTAAAAATTGCAAAAACTATAGATGGCAGTAGTGAAGATACAAGAGATACAAAACTCAAAATAAATGCATTAATTAGAGAGATTGATAAATGCATTATTCAGTTACAAGAATAAAGTTCTTTAAATTGTGGGAAAATTAAGAATTAACATTGTTATTGCAGGTAGAACATATCCTTTAAGTGTAAACAACACCAAAGAGGAAGAAGGTATGCGTAAAGCAGCCAATGCAATTAATAGTTTAATTTCTAAATACGAGCAAAATTATGCAGTTAGCGATAAACAAGACGTTTTAGCAATGTGTGCATTACAATTTGCTTCTAAATTAGAAATTTCTTCCTTAAATAAAGAACAAAGTAATGCTGAAACAATACATAAAATAAAAGAGTTAACACAATTAGTGGATACTCATTTAAAATAAGTTCTTTAAAATACATTAACAACACACTGCCTACGTTAGTAAATTGTTTATTAAACTCAACACGATTCAATTATGAAGGATGAGTCTTAACTGTAAAAGCACGCCACTATTGCTGAACTTGTTTCAGTTCTCAGGTGGATTCTTGATCAGTTAGTTAGTCCTATACATACCATAATGGAGTTTAAAAAACCCAACTAATGTAGGCTTTTTTTATATACTAAACTTAAAATATGGACGGAATGTTACTTCCCATTATTGTGGGAATCATAGGAATTGCAATAGGTTTTATCGTTGCAAAATCAATAGAGAAATCTAAAGGCAAAAAGTTATTAAATGCAACTAGAAAAGAAGCAAACTCTATTCTTAAAGAAGCCAAAGTAGATGCAGAATCGATAAAAAAAGAAAAGATTTTACAGGCGAAAGAAAAATTTATTGAACTTAAATCCGAGCACGAAAAGGTAATATTATCAAGAGAAAAGAAAATTTCTGATGTAGAAAAGCGAATTAGAGATAGAGAATCGCAAGTAGCCTCTGAAGTCGATAAAAATAAAAAACTAAATCGCTCTTTAGAACAAAAAGTAAAAGATTACGATTTTAAACTAGACTTTTTAGAGAAAAAAGAAGAAGATTTAAGTAAAATGCACAAACGACATATAGATATGTTGGAGCAAATTTCTGGATTATCTGCAGATGAAGCTAAAAAAGAATTGGTTTCTTCTTTAAAAGATGAAGCCAAAACAGAAGCTATGGCTTTTATACAAACGTCTATCGAAGAAGCAAAATTAACAGCAGAACAAGAAGCAAGAAAAGTTGTTTTAGGAACCATACAAAGAGTAGGAGTAGAGCAAGCTGTAGAAAATTGTGTTTCTGTTTTTAACTTAGAGTCAGACGATGTTAAAGGAAGAATTATTGGTAGAGAAGGTAGAAATATTAGAGCCATTGAAGCTGCAACTGGTGTAGAAATTATTGTAGATGATACTCCAGATGCCATTATACTTTCTTGTTTTGATCCAATTCGTAGAGAAATAGCTCGTTTATCTTTACATAAATTAGTTACAGATGGTAGAATTCATCCAGCGAGAATCGAAGAAGTTGTTGGAAAAACAGAAAAGCAAATTACCCAAGAAATTATAGAAGTTGGTAAAAGAACGGTTATCGATTTAGGAATTCATGGTTTACATCCTGAATTGGTAAAAGCTGTGGGTAGAATGAAGTACAGATCTTCTTATGGACAAAATTTACTACAGCATTCACGTGAAGTTGCAAACCTATGTGGAATTATGGCTGCAGAAATGGGCTTAAACTCTAAAGTAGCAAAACGTGCAGGTTTATTGCATGATATTGGTAAAGTACCAAATGAAGAAAGCGAACTACCACACGCATTACTAGGAATGCAATGGGCAGAGAAATATGGCGAAAAGCCAGACGTTTGTAATGCAATTGGAGCACACCATGACGAAATTGAAATGAAGAGTTTAATCTCTCCAATCGTGCAAGTTTGTGATGCTATTTCTGGAGCAAGACCAGGAGCAAGACGTCAAGTTTTAGATTCTTACATTCAACGTTTAAAAGATTTAGAAGATATTGCATTTGGTTTTACAGGCGTACAAAAAGCTTATGCTATACAAGCAGGTCGTGAATTACGAGTTATGGTAGAAAGCACAAAAGTAAACGACACCAAAGCATCTGAATTATCATTTAACATTTCTCAGAAAATACAAAATGATATGACCTATCCTGGACAAGTAAAAGTTACAGTTATTCGAGAAACGAGGGCTGTGAATGTTGCGAGATAGTAATTGTAAACTTATTAATAAACGCAAATAAAAAAAAATCTGCTTCTTGCAGATTTTTTTTATTTTCTTGGATGATATTTTTCCAAAACTTCTTGCAAGTAAGTTTTATCTACATGAACATACACTTCTGTTGTAGTAATGCTTTGGTGCCCTAACATTTGTTGAATCGACCTTAAATCTGCACCTCTTTTTAATAAATGGGTTGCAAAAGAATGACGTAAAGTATGTGGACTAATTTTTTTCTTCAAATCGATTTTAATTGCTAAATCTTTAATTATCATAAAAACCATTTGTCGAGACAATCCACTTCCTCTTCTGTTTAGAAATAGTGTGTCTTCGAATCCTTTTTTTGGTTTTATGTGATTTCTAATTTGATTCATATAAATAGTAATATACTTTTTAGCAGTGTTGTGAACAGGAATATATCTTTGTTTGTTGCCTTTTCCTAAAACACGAATAAAACCTTCTTCAAAAAATAAATCAGAAATTTTTAAGGTTATTAACTCTCCAACACGTAAACCACAACTGTACATTGTTTCTAAAATAGTTCTGTTTCTTTCTCCTTGAGGATGACTTAAATCGACTGCCAAAATTAATTGGTTTATTTGCGCTTCTGAAAGCGTATCTGGTAATTTTCTTCCAGTTTTAGGTGTTTCTATTAAATCTGTTGGATTCGTTTTTCTGTAATCTTCAAAAACCATATAATCGAAAAAGCTGCGCAAACCCGATATTATTCTTGCTTGACTTCGAGGATTTATGCTTTTGGCAATCTCATATACGAACTGCTTTACTACAGATGCATCAATATTTGTAGGAGAAACTTTAATTTCGTTAGTATCGAGAAATAAAGCTAGTTTTTCTAAATCCCGAGAATAACTTTCTATGGTGTTTTTAGAAAGTCCACGTTCGATTTTTAAAAATAACTGATAATCTTTAATTGCGTGTTGCCATTTCATAAATAAATGTACTTATTAAAGTTAGTTTTTTTTTAAAACTTTTAACATAATATTGTTATTAATAATAACCTTGCCAATTAACAGAAAATTAACTTTTTGTAAATCGCTTATAAAACTTTATATCTTTAATTTTACAAACTTAAAATTTATAAATATAAAATTATGAAAAAAGTAGTATTTATTGCAATTTTAGCAATTGCAAGTTTAGGAAAAATGAATGCACAAAATGGTGTGTTAAACGCAGGTGTAAACGTTGGTTTACCAACAGGAGATGCAAGTGATGCTTCAAGTTTTACACTAGGTGCAGAAGTTAATTATATGTTTACAGTCGCAGATGGGTTTACTGCTGGACCTTCAGTTTCGTATTCTAATTTTTTCGGAAAAAAAGTTGCAGGAACTAAAGTGCCTAACGTTTCTTTTTTACCAGTAGCTGGTGCTGCAAGGTACAATGTTGCTGAAGATTTTGTTGCTGGTGTAGATTTAGGATATGCAATTGGTATTAACCCAAAAAATAATGATGGAGGTTTTTACTACAGACCTATGTTAGGGTATAAAATTGCAGATAATACACAGTTAAATGTTTCTTACTCAGGAGTTAGTAGAGATGGTGGGTCTATATCAAACGTTAGTGTAGGTATAATGTTTGGAATATAATAGAAAAAATATATTATAAAAAACGGAAGCAATTTTTGCTTCCGTTTTTTTTTATTTTTATTTTGAAGTAAAGAGGAAGAAAGCGTATTTTATTATGGTAATTTTAATGCAGAAATGGTATAACATGTTAATTATTTAGTTTTTTATTTTTCAATAAAATATATTTGCATTAAATTTAATTAAACAAAATATGAAAGCATTATTTTTTATTACAGTTATTTCTCTTCTAGGACTTGGAGAGATTCATGCACAAAATAAAATTTCTTATGGTGCAGTTGCTGGATATCACAATTTAATAGGTAAAGTAAAAGTTTCCGAAAACAACAAAAGTAATAAAGTTTCTACTGGAGTAAGTGGCTTGTATGCTGGTTTCTTTTTGGAATATCAACTATCAGAAAAGTTTAGTTTTCAACCAGAAGTTCATTTTGCCCAAACTTATAAGGATGGTAAAAGTAGTAATGAATTAATTTTTCCGATGTTTGTTAAGTATTATGTAGATAGTAAACTTAGCCTTCAAGCAGGAGCAACTTTCGATTTAATTTTAGACAAAACAGAAGGTGCAAATGTTTTTGGATTTGGTGCTGGTTTTGGTTTGGCTTATGATATAACAGATAAATTATTTGCGAGTTCTAGATATACATTTGGTTTAAGTAATCGATTAAAAGATGCTCCAGTTGGTCGAACCATAAAATTTGATATTTTTCAAATAGGTCTTGGATACAGATTTTAATAATTAAGTTACAAATTAATTACAAGAGGCTGTCTTAAAAGTAAATTTAGCTGTCATTTTTAGCGAAGTCGTAAAATATCAAAATTTAATAAATAAGATTTCTTCATTACAGTCTAAATGACAAATTTTAATACTTTTAAGACAGCCTCTTTTTATTTTATAAAGTATTTTAGCAAAATGAAAATTATAATTATAAATGGCCCAAATTTAAACCTATTAGGAAAAAGAGAGCCAGAAATTTATGGTTCTGCTTCTTTTGAAGATTATTTTAGAGATTTACAGCTAAAATATAAAACTGCAGAGCTGTCTTATTTTCAATCGAATGTAGAAGGAGAAATAATAGACAAATTACACGAAGTTGGTTTCGATTATGATGGAATTATTTTAAATGCAGCTGCTTACACACATACTTCTGTTGGTATTGGAGATGCTGTAAAAGGCATTATTACTCCTGTTGTGGAAGTTCATATTTCTAATATCCACGCTCGCGAAGATTTTAGACACAAGAGCTTTATTGCTCCAAATGCAAAAGGAGTAATTTTTGGGTTTGGTTTAAAAGGTTATAATTTAGCAATACAGAGTTTTTTATAAATATAAAACCATTTTAATATCTGCACGTTTACAATGCATCTTTTTTTCTAAAATTGATAAAATGAACTATATTTGTTAAAATTTTAAACTAATTAATGGAGCGAGATAAATGGCTTTTTGAAATTTCCCCCAAAAACAATTTATTCGACTTAAATTTAAAAGAAGTTTGGCAATATAGAGATTTACTAATTCTTTTTGTAAAAAGAGATGTAGTTACTTTGTACAAACAAACCATTTTGGGGCCTTTGTGGTATTTAATTCAGCCTTTATTTACATCAGTAATATTTACTTTAGTTTTTAATAATATTGCAGGAATTTCCACAGGAGATGTTCCCCCTTTTTTATTCAATTTAGCAGGAGTTACCATTTGGAATTATTTTAAAGAGTGCTTAACAGCAACATCCGATACTTTTAAAAAAAACGAAGCCATTTTCGGTAAAGTTTATTTTCCCAGGGTAATCATGCCCATGTCTATCGTAATTTCTAATTTGTTAAAATTTGGAATTCAAATTTTTATATTTATTTGCTTTTACATTTATTATGCATTAACTGGTTATGAAATTATGCCAAATATGTATTTATTATTTTTTCCATTACTAATTATTGCAATGGGAATGATGGGCTTAGGATTGGGAATGATCATTTCTTCCATGGTTACAAAATATAGAGATTTAACTTTTTTAGTTGCTTTTGGAGTGCAACTGTTAATGTATTTATCTGCAGTAATGTATCCTTTAGATTTAATGCGAGAAAAGTTAATAAGTGTAGAAAAAGGTACAGATTATTCTTGGGTGGTAGATTTTAATCCAATAGCTCATCTTATAGAATTTGGTAGATACATGCTTTTAAATGATGGAAATTATTCCGTTTTTGGAATAATGTATACAGCTATATTTACGATTGCAATATTTTTCTTAGGATTGTTGATTTTTAATAAAACCGAAAAAACTTTTATAGATACGATTTAGATATGAAAGAAGATATTATTTTAAAGGTCGAAAATCTATCGAAACAATATCGTTTAGGAACTATTGGTACAGGAACTATTAGTCACGATTTTAATCGTTTTTTAGCGAGAATTAGAGGAAAAGAAGACCCTTATTTAAAAATAGGAGAGTCTAATAATAGAGCTTCCAAAGGAAACTCAGAATATGTTTGGGCATTAAAAGATATTAATTTTGAAGTAAAAAGAGGAGAGGTTTTAGGGATTATTGGTAAAAATGGTGCTGGAAAATCGACCTTATTAAAAATACTTTCTAAAGTAACAGGACCTACAGAAGGCTCTATAAAATCGAAAGGAAGAATCGCTTCTTTATTAGAAGTAGGTACTGGTTTTCACCCAGAAATGACAGGGAAAGAAAATATTTTTTTGAATGGTGCTATTCTTGGAATGACCAAAAAAGAAATAGAATCTAAATTAGATGAAATAATTTCTTTTTCTGGTTGTGAACGCTATATAGATACACCTGTAAAAAGGTATTCTAGTGGGATGAAGGTTCGTTTAGCTTTTGCAGTTGCAGCTCATTTAGAACCAGATATTTTGGTGGTAGATGAAGTTTTGGCTGTTGGAGATATTGAGTTTCAAAAGAAAGCAATTGGTAAAATGCAAGATATTTCTAAGAGTGATGGACGGACGGTTTTGTTTGTGAGCCATAATATGGCAGCTGTAAAAAGTTTGTGTAAAAGAGGTGTAGTTTTAGAAAAAGGAAAATCTATTTTTTTAGGAGATGTGGATGCTGCTGTAGATTTCTATTTAAAAAATGCTAAAAGCACCAAAAAGTATAATATAGAAGCTACAGATAAAGAAAATTATATTTCTAAAGTATATGTCTCAGATATTCAAAATAAGGTAGTTGTAAATTCAATAGATAAAACACAAGAGTATTATTTAAATTTTGAATTAAATATTAAAGACCCAAAAGGTTTAAAATTTGGAACTACATTAATTTCAATAATGAATGAACCCATTATTTCTTTTCCTTATGAGAATCAGTTTACAAAAAAGGGAAAACATCATTTAAAAATAAAATTACCAACATCAATTTTAAAAGGAGGAGAATATTTTATAGAAGCCGCCTTATGGAATTCTGGTGAAGTTTTTGATAATTCTGAAGAATATATAGTTGTAGAAATAATTGGAACTTCAAAACTAGAGAAAACAGGGGAAAGTATTAAAGGATATGTTCTAAATAACGAGAAATGGATAGAAAGAAGTATTTAGTTGTTGGAGCTGGTTTTAGTGGAGCTGTAATTGCAAGAAAGTTGGCTGAAAATGGTAAAAACGTTTTAGTAATCGATAAACGTAGTCATATAGCAGGAAATTGTTATACAAAAAGAGATGCAAACACAAATGTAATGGTTCATAAATATGGTCCACATATTTTTAATACTAATAATAAAGAAGTTTGGGAATATGTAAATTCATATGGTAAATTGAAGCCTTTTAAAAATAAAGTAATTGCAAATACAGAAAAAGGTGTTTTTTCTATGCCAATGAATTTATTAACTATAAATCAGTTTTTTAAAACAAAATTAAAACCATCTGAAGTAGAAAGTTTTTTAAAACAAAAACAAAAAAAAAAAGAAAATCCAAAAGATTTCGAAGAACAAGCTTTGGCTTTTTTGGGAGAAGAATTATATTATAATTTCTTTTATGGTTATACAAAAAAACAATGGGGCTGTGAACCTAAAGAGTTACCAGCTTCAATCTTAAAAAGATTACCCATAAGATTTAATTATGATGATAATTATTACAACTCTAAATACCAAGGTATTCCAGAAAATGGATATACAGAAATAATTGAAAATATTTTGAAGCATAAAAATATTACAATTGAACTTGGTATAGTTTATAATAAAAGTGATAATAAATCTTACGAACATGTATTTTATACAGGAGCAATAGATTCTTATTTAGATTATAAATTTGGAAGATTGGGTTACAGAACTGTTTTTTTTAAAGAAGAAATTCATGATGGTGACTTTCAAGGAAATGCAGTTATAAATTATTGTGAGGAAGATATTCCATTTACAAGAGTTCACGAACACAAACATTTTGCACCTTGGGAAAATCATGAAAAAACTATTGTTCTAACTGAATTTAGTAAAGAAACAGTAGATAAAGATGAACCTTATTACCCGAAAAGATTAAAACCAGATATTGCTAAATTAAATAGTTATGTAACTTATGCAGAGAGTTTAGAAGAAAATGTATCTTTTGTAGGAAGATTAGCAACTTACAGATATTTAGATATGGAAAAAGTAATTAAAGAAGCATTAGATTATGCAACTTATTTTTTAGAAAATAAAAAAGAGAACACAATTTTCAAAGGAGCTATTTTTTCAAACAAAATTTAATGATAAAAGATAAGATTTTAGTTTATAGTGATTATATAATTCATGAAAATTCTGGTGGACCACCTGGATATTTATACAAATGTGTTTTAGACAATCATCCTAAAGAAATTGTTTTATTAGATGATGCACTTAAAATTAATAAAATAAAATTTAAAGTTAAATTAAGGCATAAATTATTTAAACTTTTGGGTTTTTTTAGTAAAAAATTAACCAATAAAAATACATCTAAATTTATCTATTCAAATAGTCTTAATTATAAATTCATATATTTTCACGATGTTTTTACTCTTTATAATGTGCTTCATCTAATAAAAAAAGAACAAATTATAATTTTACAAAGTCATTCACCACAATTGCCATCCGAAGAAAAATTTGACTTTAGTAAAAATCAAAAAGAATTGATTCATAGTAAATTAATTGAAAAATTAGCCTTTGAAAGGGCAAATGTACTTGTTTTTCCCAATAAAGAATGTGTAATTACCTACAAATCATTAATATTGAAAAAACATACTATTAAATATTTATTAACAGGTATAAAAAAAATAGAATCAAGTGTTTTTTATCCAATTAAAAAAAACAAAATAAATCTATTATATATAGGCAGAAGAAACGATATTAAAGGATTTAATTTTTTAATAAAAACATTTAAAGAAGTAACTGCTACAAGAGACGATTTATGCTTGTTTATAGCAGGTAGTGGTGCATTAATTAATGGAAAAAATATATACGATTTAGGTTTAATAACTACACCTTATAACTGGATAAATAGCGTAGATTTTGTTTTTTCATTAAATGAAAAAAGTTATTTTGATTTAAATGTTATAGAAACTATTTGTTTAGGTACTCCATTAATTATGACAACTACAGAAGGTCATAATTTCTTTAAAAATACAAGAGGTATTATTGATGTAACAAATAAAAATTTAGTAGATGTTTTATTAAGTAAAAATCTAATTAATAAAAAATACAAAATTGAAAATAAAAAAGCAATTCTTTCTTTGTATAACCATTTTTTTACAGAATCAATATTCAAAGAAAACTTACAAACTATCTGTAGAGAAATCATTCAGCAGTTCAATTAATAATATATTCAATTAAACTTCAATGAACATTTACAATAAAAATATTGTATTAATTATTAAAAGTCCTGTCTTAGGAGGTGCCGAAAGACAAGCTATTGGTTTTGCTGATTACGCTAAAAATAATTTTAATTGTAAAGTAACTTTTATAGCAACTCATTCTCAAAAGATGTCTGTAGAGTTCGAATCTTTTTTAAATAAAATAGGTGAATTTCGTGTAGATTATTATGGTAAACCTTGTTTAAAATTTAATAAAACATGGTCAATCAATAATCTAAAAAATGGTATTAAAACCTTTTTATATTTAATAAAAATGGTTTTTAAAATTAGGAAAATAAGACCTTATTTAATAATTCCTTTTTTAAATCCCCCCTCTAAACTAGCAGTATTAATTTATAAATTTACTGGAGCAAAATATACTTTTTGGCATCAATTGGGATTAGATTATTTGACAGGTGATTATTTAGAACAAATTGCAATTAAAAAAACACCTCTTTTCATAGCAAATGCTGAAAGTGGTTTAGATTCTATTTTAGAAAAATATGTAATACCCCAAAAAAAACTAATATGCTTGCCACAGTATGTTTCCATTAAAAGAGAAAACTTAAATAAGAATAGTATTAAAGAAGAATTTAAAATCGATAAAAAAGATATTGTTATCGGTATGATTTCTCATTATAGATTAGAAAAATTACAACACATTTTATTGGAAGTTTTTTCTAATATTTACCTTAAATATAATATACATTTAGTACTCTTAGGAGATCATTCGAATAGTAAAGAATCAGAGAGAAAATTTCTAGCTTTGAAAAAAAAAGTAAAACGCTTAAATTTGAATAATAAAATAAGTCTATTAACTAATGTACCTGTAGAAAAAATATTAAATATATTAGATATAGGTGTTTTATTATCTACTTTCGAAGGTACTCCTAATGCGATTTTAGAGTATATGCTATATGGCTTACCTGTAGTAAGTACAAATCATATAGGTTGTAAAAGGTTATTAATTAATGAAGATTTATTGATTAATAATAATATTGAAGAATTACAAATTATACTTGAAAAGTTAATTAAAGATACTGATTATAGAAAAGAAGTTGGTGATTTTAATGTAAATGAAATAAATAAATATTCTAAAGAAAAATATTTTAAGAAGCTGTTAGATGTTTTAATTAAAAACAATTAATTATCATAATTTATGAAAATTCTTTTTGTTTGTCAGCAATATATCCATGCAGCAAGATGGATCAATCAATTGAAAGATTCTGGTCACGAAATCTACCTTTTCGATTGCTTAGACGCACCAATACATAAAGATTTATTGTGGACGAATTACACCACAAATTGGAGTAAAAGAAAATTCGCAAAATTTAAAGGAGAGTATTTTTTAAAAAAGAAAACACCTAAATTTCATGAAAAAATAGCTCCATATTTACAGGTGACTGCTTCAGAAAAATTAGAAGAATTAATAAAAAAAATAAAACCAGATTTAGTGCATTCTTTAGAAATGCAATCGGAAACATATCCGCTATTAAAAGTTCGAAAGAAAATTACATTCAATTGGGCATATTTTTCTTGGGGAAGCGATTTGTATTTATATCAGCATAAAAAAGAGCATCAATATAAAATAAAAAATGTTTTAAAAGACGTAAACTATTTATTTACAGATAATAAAAGAGATGTTAACCTTGCAAAAGAACTGGACTTTAGAGGAAGTGAAATGCCAATTTTTCCTGGAGGAGGAGGTTATAAAATAGAAGAATATCAAAAATTTTCTTTATCAGTAGAAGAGAGAAAATTAATTTTGGTAAAAGGTTACGATCATTGGGCTGGCAAAGCATTATTCGTTTTAAACGCGCTAGAAATAATTGTTGAAGATATTCGAAACTTCGATATATATGTATATTCTGCTCATAATAAAGTGATTGATAAAATTAAAGAAATCAATAAAAAATATGCTGTTAATATTGAATATTCTTCGAGATACAATCAAATTTCGCACAACGAATTATTAGAGAAATTCGGAAAAGCTAAAATTGCCATTGGAAATAATATTTCAGATGGAATAGCCAATACTTTATTAGAAGCTATAATTTGTGGCGCATTTCCAATCCAATCCAATCCTGGAGGTGTAACTGAAGAATATATAAATAATGGCGAAAATGGTTTTTTAATTGAAAATCCAGAAGACGTTAAGGAAATTGCTTCAAAAATTAAAAAAGCATTAAATAATAATGCTTTATTAGAAAAAGCCTTCAACATAAATAAAGAGATTTCAGAAAAATTGGAGTATTCTAAAATTAAAAAAGAAGTTTTAGAAGCGTATAAAAAAATTGAAAAGGATATTTAATGAAAAAAATCTTATTCTTAGTAAACGCAGGTAAAATAACTTCAAATGAAAATGGTGGAGCATCTGTTTATTACAGTCATTTAGAATTGTTGTTTAAAGCTGGTTTCCATGTAGAAATGGTCGTTTTAGAATGGGAGAATCAGCAAATTTATATTGAAGAAGATTATAAAGAAGTTTCAAAATTTGTATCAGAAATTAGTAATTATAAAGTTATTTCAAAAAAACATAACAAAGGATTAAACAGAATTGTAGAAGCAATAACAAATCCTTCAAAATTTGAATATAATTTTATAAATAAAGAAAATTTCGATTTTTTAAAAAATAAAATTCAAAATAATAATATCGATTTAGTTTGGTGTGAGTGGAGGTGGAGTGCCATTTTAGCAACAAATTCAGCTTTAAAAATTCCAGTAATTTATGCACATCACGATTGGGAATACAAATTAGCAAAACTTAGGAAGAGAAGAAATTTTTTGCAGAAGTTCCATACTTTTCAAAAGAAACGAGTGGAAATGGATATTGTAAAAAAAGCGACTGCCTGTATTTCTGGTTCAATTACAGAAAAGGAAGAAATAGAAAAAATAGCTTCAAAAAAAGCTTTGTATTTACCAACAACTTATAAAGAAATTATTTTAAAGGAAAATAATTTAGAAAAAGCACCTTCAATAATGCACCTTGGTGGAATGAATACAACTGCAAACAGATTGGGTTTAGAACGTTTTTTAGACGTTTGTTGGGAAGATTTAAAACGAAAAATTCCAAACGTAAAACTAAAAGTTATTGGAAGTTTAAAACAAGCAACACCCACTTTATTAAAAAAATTAGAAGACCCACAAATTACATGTTTCGGATTTGTAAAGGATTTAAATAAAGTAATGATTCCAAAAGACATACACATTGTTCCTTGGGAATACAACACAGGTACAAGAACGAGAATTCCAGTAATTTTAAATTACGAACAAGTTTTAGTGGCAACCAAACCATCTGTGAGTTGTTACAAAGAAATTACACAGGAAAATAGTGTTTTGTGTAGTAATTTAGAAGAAATGACAGAAGAAATTGTGAATTTGTATTCTAACAAAGAAAGACTACATTTGTTAAGTAGCAAAGGAAAAGAGATCTTTTTAGAAACTTTTACAGCCGATAATCAATTCCAAAAACTAAAAACTTTTATACATAATTTAGTATGACATTTATAATTGCAGAAATTGCACAAGCACATGATGGAAGTTTAGGAATGGCACATGCATATATAAATGCTGTTGCGAAAACAGGTTGTAATGCTATTAAATTTCAAACACATATTGCTGAAGCAGAAAGCAGTATTCACGAACCTTTTCGTGTAAAGTTTTCCAAACAAGATGCCACAAGAATGGACTATTGGAAACGAATGGAATTCACTTTAGAACAATGGAAAGGATTAAAAAACCATTGTGATGATGTTGGTTTGGAATTTATGAGTTCGCCATTTAGTAATGCTGCAGTTGATTTATTAGAGGAAGTTGGGGTAAAACGATACAAAATAGGTTCAGGAGAAGTAAATAACTTTGTGTTATTAGAAAAAATAGCACAAACAAAAAAGCCCGTAATTATATCCTCTGGAATGAGTTCTTTTGAAGAATTAGACAAAACAGTTGCCTTTTTAAAATCGAGAAATGTAGAGTATTCTATATTACAATGTACAACTGCTTACCCAACAAAACCAACACAATTTGGTTTAAATGTACTTCAAGAATTAAAAGAGAGATATAATGTTTCAGTTGGTTTTTCAGACCATTCTTCTTCCATAGAAGCTTGTATTGTAGCCACAACTTTAGGGGCAGAAATTTTAGAATTTCATGTCGTATTTGATAAAGAAATGTTTGGACCCGATGCAAAAACATCATTAACAATGAAAGAAGCCAAAAAATTAGTTTCCGCCGTAAAAAATATTGAAACTGCCTTGCAAAATCCGATTGATAAATCAGATAATTCAAATTTTACGGAATTAAAATCAATTTTTGAAAAATCGTTAGCAGTTAATAAAAATTTAAAAAGAGGAAGTGTAATTACTTTTTCGGATTTAGAAACTAAAAAACCTAAAGGATTTGGTATCTTGGCAAGTGAATACGAAAATGTAATTGGTAAGAAATTAAATAAAGATGTAAACCAATGGGATTTTTTGAATTATGAAGATATAACAGAATAAAATGTCGATAAAAAAAATATGTGTAGTTGTAACTGCAAGACCGTCTTACAGTAGGATAAAAACAGCTTTAACAGCCATAAAAAATCACCCAGAATTAGAGTTACAATTGGTAATTGCAGGTGCTGCTTTATTAGGTAGATATGGAAATGCTGTCGATTTTATTGAAAATGATGGTTTTAAAATTGATGAAAAAGTTTTTATGGTTTTAGAAGGAGAAAACCCAACTTCAATGGCAAAAACAACAGGTTTGGGCGTAATGGAATTGGCAAATGTTTTTTACCGATTGCAACCAGACGCTGTTATTACAATTGCCGATCGTTTTGAAACAATTGCAACAAGTATTGCTGCTTCCTATCAAAATATTCCGTTAATACACATTCAAGGAGGAGAAGTTACAGGAAATATTGATGAAAAAGTACGGCACGCAAACACAAAATTAGCCGATTTACATTTGGTAGCTTCTGAAGATGCAAAAGAACGGATTTTAAAAATGGGAGAAAATCCTAAAATGATTTTTAATACAGGTTGTCCGTCTATAGATTTAGCTTCTGAAATTAAAAATAATCCTAAACTAGATTTTGATCCTATAGAAAAATATGGTGGTGTTGGAGCCGAAACAAAATGGAAAGATGAAGGTTACATTGTAGTAATGCAACATCCTGTAACTACAGAATATGCATCTGCCAGAAAAGATGTTGAACAAACTTTACAGGCAGTTTACGAATTAAATATTCCTACTTTTTGGTTTTGGCCAAATGTAGATGCTGGTTCAGATGGAACTTCAAATGGAATTAGAACTTTTAGAGAAATTAAAAAGCCAGAAAATATACATTTCTTTAAAAATATGGAACCGCAAGATTTTTTAAAATTATTAATAAATAGTAAATGTTTAATTGGTAATTCTAGTGCTGGTATTCGCGAATGTTCTTATTTAGGAGTTCCAGTTGTAAATATAGGAAGTCGTCAAAATAGAAGGCAAAGAGGAAATAACGTACTAAACTCTAGTTACGATAAAAATGAAATTATAAAAGCGATAGAAAACAGAATATCAGTAAAAAATATTACTTCAGAAAACATTTATGGAGATGGAAAATCTGGAGATAGAATTGCAGATATTTTGGCAAATACTGAATTAAGTTTTCATAAAACAATTATGTATTAATGAAAATATTAGGAATTATACCTGCAAGAGGAGGCTCTAAAGGAGTTCCACGTAAAAATATTAAATTATTAGGAGGGAAGCCATTAATAGCATACACAGCTGAAGTTGCTTTAAAAAGTAAATTTATAGATACCTTAATTTTAAGCTCGGAAAACGAAGAAATAATAGAGGTAGCCAAATCTTTAAATATTGAAGTCCCTTTTAAAAGACCAACAAATTTAGCATTAGACGCTTCACCAACTTTGCCAGTTATTTTGCATGCTTTAGAGTTTTATAAAAATCAAAATATATATTTCGATGCTGTTTGTTTATTGCAAACCACAAGTCCTTTTAGAACTGTTATGTTTTTAGATAAAGCAGTACAAACTTTTATAGAAAAAGACACGGATTCTTTATTTTCTGTACAACAAGTTCCTCATGAATACAATCCTCATTGGGTTTTTGAAGAAAAAGGAGATAAAACTTTACAAATTGCGACTGGCGAAAAGAAAATTATTACTCGAAGACAAGATTTACCCAAAGCATTTCATAGAGATGGAAGCATTTATGTTACTAAAACAAATGTTTTATTAGAGCAAAAATCTTTATTTGGCAATAGCATTTCTTACATAGAATCTCCAAAAGAATGGTATGTAAATATTGACACCTTAAACGATTGGGAAAAAGCGGAAAAAATAATTAAAAATAATTTTATTACTTAAGAAATCGAATTAAATAAGTGTTTTCATGAAAAGGGAATTTTTTTTTGTTTTAAAAACATTAAAATACTTTATTTTAACAGTAATAATAACATTACTACTTATAATTACAGTATATAATTATAAACGTTATAAAGTAAAATGTAAATTACAAAAAATTGCAATTAATAATTCAATCCTTATTATGGGGGATTCTGAAATGCAAAGATTACCACCAAGTTCATTTGAAAAAAAAACTTATAATTTTGCTAGTAAAGCAGAGCACTATTTTTTTACTTACTCAAAATTAAAGTATATTCTTTCTTTTAAAAAAAACAAAATAAAAAAAATAATTTTAGGTGTTTCTATTCATAATTTTGGCCACATGTATGAAAAATCATTTGATATTAAAAGAATTGAAGGTAAATTTGGATTGAGAAGGTTTATGATGTATTTTAATTTATTTGATAATGATTTTATAAATTCTATCCAATTGGTGAAAAACTTCTCTTATTTTATTGACGGATTATTGAGAGATCCAGATATGGGAGGTTACTATGAAAGTTTAAATAAAAATCCTGATAATTCAATTATGGATTTAACTTCTAAAGTGCATTTTACAAATAAAAATAAGATAGCAAATACTTTTTTTCAAGAGAAATATTTCAAAAAAATTATTCAAATATGTAAAGAAAACAATGCGAATTTAACAATAGTTTCAATGCCAGTTCATTCTAATTATAAAAAGAAAATTAACCCTTTTTATTTTAATTATTTAGAAAATTTAACTAAACCTAATAAGCATTATAAGTATTTAAATTTTTTAGACGAAAATACTAATGTTTATCATTTGTCGGATGCTAATCATTTGAATAAAGTAGGAGCTATCAAATATGCAACTTTAATAAATAACGCGGTTAATAATATAATTAAAAAGTAATGTTGTTCAATTCCATAGAATTTTTAATTTTCCTACCCATAGTATTTTTATTGTATTGGTTTGTTTTTAAGAAGTTAAGCATACAAAATGTTTTAATTTTAATTGCAAGTTATGTTTTCTATGGTTGGTGGGATTGGCGTTTTTTATCGCTAATTATTTTAAGTACAGTTGTAGATTATATTTTAGGTTTACAGCTAAAAAAGACAACTGAAAAGAAGCAAAGAAAACGATTACTAATTATTAGTCTTGTTTTTAATTTAGGCTTATTAGGTTTTTTTAAATATTATAATTTTTTTATAGATAATTGGATTGAAGCTTGGGAAGCTATCGGAGTAACCATGCATGCAAGCTCGTTAAATATTATTTTGCCTGTTGGAATCTCATTTTATACGTTTCAAACTTTAAGTTATACGATAGATGTATATAGAGAAAAATTAGAACCTACTAAAAACTTCATCGCATTTGCTTCTTTCGTAGCATTTTTTCCTCAATTAGTGGCAGGACCCATTGAAAGAGCAACTAATTTATTACCTCAATTTTATAAAAAAAGAGAATTCAATTACGATTTTGCTGTTTCTGGAATGAAACTAATTTTATGGGGATTGGTAAAAAAAGTCGTGATTGCAGATTCCTGTGCAGTTTTAGTCAACAGAATTTTCGAAAACCACCAAGATGAATCTGGTTTAGCACTTTGTATGGGAGCCATTTATTTTGCTTTTCAAATTTATTGCGATTTTTCTGGATACTCAGATATTGCAATTGGAACATCGCGATTATTTGGTTTTAAATTAATGCGAAACTTTAATTATCCTTATTTTTCTAGAGACATTGCAGAGTTTTGGAGAAGATGGCATATTTCTTTAAGCACGTGGTTTAGAGATTATTTATACATTCCATTAGGAGGTTCTAGAGGAAGTTTAAAAATTAAAATAAGAAATGTATTTGTTATCTTTTTAGTTAGTGGTTTTTGGCATGGAGCCAATTGGACATTTATTATTTGGGGAGGTTTAAACGCATTATTTTTCTTGCCATTATTAATAGGAGGTAAGAATAGAAAAAATTTAAATGAAGTAGCTGCAACTTCTATTTTACCGAGTTTTAAAGAAATTCTTCAAATTTTAGGAACTTTTACAATTACCACTTTTGCGTGGATATTTTTTAGAGCAACTTCATTAACGCAAGCTGTTGAGTACATTCAAAATATATTTAATTTTAATAACTTTATTCCAGATGTAATTCGACATAAAAAAATAATTCCATTTTTAGTGCTATTTGTAATTATGGAATGGTTTTCAAGAAGGCAAGAATATGCAATAGTTTTAGACAAAAAATACAGAATAGTATTTTATATGTTGTTTGCTTTTATGATTTTATATTATGCTTCTGTAGACGAAAAATCTTCATTTATCTATTTTCAATTTTAATAAATGAAGCGATTTATAATTAAAATATCATTTCTCATAATTGCCATAACTACAACTTATATTTTGCTAGGTTTTTTAGCAGATGGAACAACCGACCCTTTTTATTTAAGATTTACGAGCCCAAAACAAAAATCCCTAATTCTAGGAACTTCAAGAGCAGCTCAAGGGGTAAGGCCGGAAATTTTAGATTCAGTAATAGATAAAAAGATATTAAACCATTCGATTTATAATTTTGCATTTACAATTCTTCATAGTCCATATGGTGAAACATATTATAAAACCATAAAATCTAAATTAGGTGAGAATAGTTTTAATGGGCTGTTTATTTTATCTGTAGATCCTTGGTCAATTTCCCAAAAAACAAATTTAAATTACGATATCGAAAGTAAAAAAGAACTTTCTAAGCTTACTTTTTTTAATATGAATCCTAATTATGATTATTTAATAAATTCTTATAAAAACTCTATGTTTAACCTATTAATTAATAAGTTTAATAGAGATTCGACTTTACTGCTTCATAAAAATGGCTGGTTAGAAGTAAATATAAATATGGAGAAAGACGAGTTAAGAAAACGAACATTATCTAAGATAGAAGTATATAAAGAAAATGGGAAAAAATATAAAATTTCAGATAAAAGAATATTTTGGTTAGATAAAACTATACGTTTATTAAAAAAACATGGTCGAGTAATTTTAGTTCGTATACCAGTTAATAAAGAAATTTTGGCAATTGAAAATGAATTATGTGAAAATTTCGATTCAATTATTAACACTAGATTTAATAATTTATTGTATTTAAATTATAAAGAAGATTCAAATAATTACACTTTTGTAGACGGAAACCATTTATACAAAGCATCTGGAAAAATATTTTCTAAAAAATTAGCAAACGACATAAATAATTTATTTTTTAATGAATAAATTCTTGAAACATATTGCTATTATAATAAGTGTTTTGTTACTACTTATTACTGTGTATGTTGGAGAAACATTCTTTGCCAATTATAATCATAAAATAGATTATCCTGCAGCAATTATAGATAAGTATAAAAGATTAGACTCTTTAAAAGATACTTCTAAAATTATTATTGCTGGTGGGTCAAGTTCTTCTTATAGCATAAATAGTAAACTTTTAGGGAAAACGTTTTTAAAGCCAGTAATAAACACAAGTTTGGCAATGAGTTTAGGAAGTAGATATCATTTAAACTTAACAAAAAAATATCTAACAAAAGGAGATGTTATTCTTTATATTCCTGAATATGAATATTATTATGGAAAAGAAAATGGAGACGATTTTTTATATACTACGCTTTTTTATGCCCCAGCTATTTTTAAAGATTTTACACAATTTCAAAAGAAATCTTTTTTTAAGAAAGCAATTCGATTGTCAACAAAATTTTATATAAGTTTATTAAAGAAAAAAGAAGCAACTCCAACACAATATAAAAGAGAATCTTATAATTATTTAGGAGATAATATTAGTTTGGTCTCTGTAAATGATTCAAAAATAAAAGCTGAAAAAATTAATAGATATCAAAAATTAAAAAGTAAAGAAATTAGTAGGAAATTTGTGACTTTTTTACAAAAAATGAATCTTATTTGTAAGGAGAAAGACGTTCAATTAATTATAACTTTTCCACCTTTAGAAAAATCTCAATTTGATAATCATTTTTTACAAGATATAAACGAGTTAAGAAAGGAAACCAACCTTATATTTGTTGGCGACCCAACAGATTATTTATATGGTGCAGATTTGTTTTATGACAGTAGTTATCATTTGAATGGAGAAGGAAGAAAAATAAGAACAAAAAAATTAATAGAAACACTTAAAAATAAGTTGTAAAATGTGTGGAATTGCTGGTGTTGTTGGAGAAAATATACAGAAAGAAAGTATTTATAAAATGCTACTTTCTCAAACACATCGTGGACCAGATGATACAGGTATTTGGGAAGAAGAAAATGTAGTTTTAGGACATAATAGATTGGCAATTATCGATTTAAGAGCAACATCAAACCAACCTTTTACAGATAATTCAAACAGATATCACTTAGTTTTTAATGGAGAAATTTACAATTATTTAGAGTTAAGAAATGAACTAAATTATAACTTTAAAACAAATTCCGATACAGAAGTTTTATTAGCTGCTTATTTAGAATGGGGCAAAGATTGTTTGCATAAATTAAATGGAATGTTCTCGTTCGCGATTTGGGATGTTAAAGAAGAAAAATTATTCGCTGCCAGAGATCGTTTTGGAGTAAAACCTTTTTTTTACACACAAATTGACAATAAATTAATTTTTTCATCAGAAATAAAGGCAATTCACGCTTTTGGACTTCAAAAAACTCCTAATAGAAAAGTCTGGGCAAATTATTTTGCATTTGGTAGTTATGGATTGCCAAACGAAACTTTTTGGGAAGATATTTCTCAATTATCTGGAGGACACTATTTAGAATATTCAAACAAGAATTCAAAAATTGAAAAATGGTATTTCTTTGAAAAAGAAGTTGAAAAATATCAAGAAAAATATACATATGAAGAAGTAAAATCTAAATATTCTAATCTTTTAAAACAAAGTATTCGATGGCGTTTTAGATCAGACGTTGCTGTAGGCTTTAATTTAAGTGGAGGTTTAGATAGTTCTGCATTATTAGCATTTGTAAATCAGCAAGAAAATAGCGAAAATATAAAAGCATTTACTTTTTATACGGATGATAAAAGGTATGACGAACTTGCCTGGGTAGAAGAAATGATTGGAATTACAAAAAATCCATTGGTTAAAATACTTCTAAAATCAGATGAAGTTGAAGAATTAAGCAAAAAAATAACACATTATCAAGATGAGCCTTTTGGAGGAATACCAACTTTAGCATACGCTAAAATTTTTGAGCAAGCTAGAAAAGAAAATATTTTGGTTTTGTTAGATGGACAAGGAATGGATGAGCAATGGGCAGGTTACGATTATTATCTTAAAAAAAAAGATACAAACATTATTCAAGGAGTAAATAAATCGCCTTTTAAAAAAGACGTTCTATCAAAAGAATTTTTGGCTTTGGCAGAAAAACCAACCTACCCCAAACCATTTAAAGACAATTTGTTAAATAAACAATACAGAGATTTATTTTATACAAAAATACCAAGGGCTTTGCGTTTTAACGATAGGGTTTCTATGGCAAGTAGCACAGAATTAAGAGAACCTTTTTTAGATTATAATTTGGTTGAATTTGCGTTTGCACAACCTTTGGAATATAAAATTAAAAATGAAATTCAGAAAAAAGTATTAAGAGATATTGTTTCAGAATTTTTAAGCGATTCAATTACATACGCACCAAAAAGACCTTTACAAACACCACAAAGAGAATGGTTAGGAAATGATTTAAAAGATTTTGTTTCTATAAAATTACAAAAAATTAAAGAAAGTAGTTTTTCTAATTGGTTTGATTTTGATAAATTAGAACAAGAATGGCAAAACTATATAGAGGGAGATAACGATTCTAGTTTTCATATTTGGCAATGGTTAAGTTTAGCATTAATTTTAAACGAGAATACCAATTAATGAAAAAAATCATCATCATATTCCCAAGAGGAGAATCTATAAAAAACTTTGTGTATTCTGGCATTACAGATGCATTAAGAGAAGAATATAAAGTCTTTTTTTTCTCTGTGGTTCCCAATAAAGAAATTAAAAAATATTTAGTTGCTAAATGTGATGAATTTTATGAATTAGAAGAAGAGCTTCAGCAAAATAAATATGCAAATGAGTTGCTAAAAATTCTTCAAATTGCACATTTGAATAAACTGAACTCTGTAACTGGGAATTTAAAAATCGTAAAAGACGATTTGTTAAGTAAAAAGTCAATAAAATCTACTCTTGTTCGGAAATTTAGGAAATTAATTGCCTCTTTTTATACATCTGAAAGTGCTTTAGTAAAATTAACAGAAAGGTTTGAACGTGCAAATTTTAAAAATCCCAAAGTTTTAGAGTTAGAAAATGTTTTATTAAAGATAAAACCAGATTTGGTATTTAACACGTCTCATATTCATAATTCAATTTCTTTAAATTTAATGTATGCTGTTAAAAAGCTAAAAATAAAAACAGCAACTTTTCTTTTTTCTTGGGATAATTTAACTTCACAAGGAAGAATTATTCCTACTTACAACGTTTATTTTACATGGAATGATAAGATTAAGAGAGATTTACTAAAAATTTATCCAACTATAAAAGAAGAAAACGTGTTTGTGACAGGAACACCACAATTCGATTTTCATTTTAATGAAAAATTTATAGATTCTAAAGAAGAACTATATCGTTTTTTGAAGATTCCTTTAGAAAAGAAAATCATTTTGTATTCCACAGGCATGGCTTATTACACTCCTAAAGAGCATATAATTGTTGAAGAAATAGAAAAAGTATTAAGAAAAATAGACGATAATCTTCAATTAGTAGTAAGAATTTACGCAAAAGACGATAATACAGCCTATTATAAATTAAGAGATTCGAATCCTAATATTTGCATTCCAGATCACTTTTGGGAACTCAATCATTTAACCCCAACTTTAAAAGATATTACACTGTTTAATAGTTTATTGAACCATTGTTCTATGGGTGTTAATGTAGCATCTACAGTTTCTTTAGATTTGGCAGTTTTAAACAAGCCAGTTATAAATATTGCTTTTAATCCGCCAAATGAAAACATTTATCCGAACGATTATGAGAAGATTTACGAATTCGATCATTACAAACCAATCGTAAAAAGTGGAGCGATAAGTTTAGTAAAAAGTACAGGTAAGTTAAAAGAACAAATTATAACTTATTTAAAGAATACTTCTTACAAAGAAAAAGAGAGAAAAGATTTAGTAAACTCATTTTTTGGAAATGAGCTAAAAAAGGATAAAAAACATACATTTGTTCGTATATTTAATTCACTTTTAAAATAAATAGAAGTTTGCAAATTACTTTAGTTGTCTTTAATGATATAAATAATGTTAAGTGGGAATTTGGCCATAAAATAGCCATTTCTTATACAACGAAATCTTTATGGAATGCAAGAGAAAGCATTTTAAAATTAGAAGCGACACATATTTTATTTTGGGATTTATCTATTGGGAATTTGCCCGCCAAAAATCAATTAGAAAAATCGATTAATTCTAAGGGTAATTTATGGCATATTGGATCTAAAGTTGGTTTAAAAGAGAAACCATTTTTGTTAGATGCTATTCAGCCTACAAGTATGTTGCATTTATCTATCAATCACAAAATAAACCACAGTTCTTGGAAAAATACCTTTAAAGGTTGTTTGCTTGAAAAGCGTGTTTTCGATTTTATAAATGCATCCAAATATTCAAATTCTTTAGATATTATAGGTTTAGATTTTGGTTATAAAGCAATGAAATCTGGAGTAATCACAAGATATTCAGCAATTTTATCAGAAAATATAGAAATTAAAAAAACATCATTAAAATTAAAAGAAGAGCTATTGTTTATCAGAAATAATTTTGATACAAAAGCCTTTTTATGGACATACATTACAAATTTATTTAAAATTTCGCCGATTTCGCTTTACAAAACATTTTCAAAAAAAGAAAAGGGAGTACTAAAAGTTTTCCAACATTCTAAAGAAGAAGATATTTTAGTAAATAAAGACATTTCTACTTCAATAGTTATTGCAACTTTAGAACGTTACGAAGTTTTAAAAAATGAATTAAAGGAATTGCAGGAATTAAATCCTGCTCCAAATGAAATTATTATTGTAGATCAAACTCCAAAAGAAAAGAGAGAGACTACTTTTTTAGAAGAGTTTTCAAATTTACCAATTATTTACTTAAAGACAGACAAAATAGGGCAATGTTCTGCAAGAAATTTGGGCATAAAAACAGCTACGAATAAGTTTGTTTGGTTTTTAGATGACGATATGGAAGAAATTCCTGTTAATTATCTACAAAAGCACTTAGAAACAATTTATAATTTAAATGCAGATATTTCTTGTGGAATCCCAGATGAGATTGGTACAAATTATATCAATAGAAACATCCCAAAAATAGAATTATCAAACGGATTTCCAACAAACGATGTTTTAGTTAAAAGAGATTTATTAATTGAAGTTGGTGGCTTTGACGAAAAAATGAATCAACTACAAAGCGAAGACGAAGAATTGGGTTTACGTTGTATAAAAAATGGCGCATTAAATGTTAAAAATAATCAGTTAAGAATTGTTCACCTAAGAGCAAGTAGAGGAGGTTTAAGAAGCCATAATGTACGAAAAACAACATTTTCTTCATCTAGAAATAGTTTGTTTCAGAGACGTTTTTTACATTATTCAGAAATTTATTTAAGTTTAAAGCATTTTTCGAAAACACAAGTTCGAAAATATAAATTATTAAATATTAGAGGTACTTTTATTGTAAGAGGTAATTTTGTAAAAAAAATGTTGAAAACTTTAATAGGTTTTTTATTATTGCCACATACTATCTATAAGACAAATAAAAACACGAAATCTGCAATAAAAATCTTAAATAAAAAAAATGAATCAATTTAATTATTTTATTAAAGATGTTAAAAGAATATTTGCAGTAAGATATTTAAAGTTAGTCTACACTTGGCAAAATCGGTTTTTTGCTGGTATTTTTATTTTTATAAAGCTTAGTAATAGAATTAAGATAGGAGTCCCTACATACATAGTTCTTTTGTTTGATAAAGAAAAAGGTAATTTAACAGGAGTTCCAGCAAAATTATTATTATGAAAATTCTCCAAATAATAGATCGTTTAGAAGTTGGAGGTGCAGAGCGTGTATTTATAGACTTAACGAATTTACTTTATAAATCAAAAAAAGTAGAAGTATCGATATTAACATTCGATAATAGAGGAGGTTTGTATAAATATTTAAATCCCCAAATTAATAAAATAGATTTTAAGCGAAAAAATAAGTTTAATTTATTTACGGCTTATAAACTCTCAAAAATTTTAAGAAACTACGACATTTTACATGTGCATATGATACATGTTTTTAAGTATGTTAAATTTATATGTTTAATTTTTAACATTAAAACGAAACTTGTTTTACAAGATCATTATGGTAAAAACTCAACAGATAAAAAAATTCCTAAATATTTAAATACTTTTTTAAAGCCAAAATATTATATAGGGGTTTCTGAAGAGTTAATAGATTGGGCAAAAGAAAGGTTAAACGTTTTTAATAGTTATAAACTAACCAACATAGTAATAAAAGAAAAACATTTAGAGATTACAAATGATAAAAAAGGATTTGTAATCGTAGGAAATATAAAACCAATAAAAAATCAGCTATTTGCAATTCAATTAGTAATATTAATGAATGAAGAACTTACAATTGTTGGAAAAATTCAAGATTATGATTATTACAATAAATTATTAGCTTTAATTAACAAATCTAATTATAAAAATAAAGTTCATTTTATTCATGATGTCAACAATGTTCAACCATTGCTAAGCCAATTTAAATTGGGGTTAATGACTTCGATTTCCGAAAGTGGACCTTTGGTTTTAATTGAATATTTAGCTCAAAACTTACCTTTTTTATCTTATGAAACAGGAGAAGTTAGCCAAAATTTGAAAAAAGAGATTCCGAGTTTTTTTATTAAAAATTTTATTTTAAATGAATGGCAAGAAAAAATTAACTTAATAAATAATAAAACTGAAGCTTTAGAAGAGTTGTATACTAAACATTATTCTGAAAAAAAATATACAAATGAATGTTTAAAAATATATCAAAAAATAAAAAACTCTTAGTAATATCAGATACTGGTATTTTAAGAAATGAAAAAGGTTTTAGAGCGTTTGGTCCTGTTGTTAAGGAACTAAATCATTTACTAGAAATTTTTGACGAAATCACTTGGATTGGATTTGAAAAAATAAGTCAAAAAAATAATGGTTCTTATATTGCCATTTCTAATAATAAGATAAAACCTATCTTACTTAAAGAAGTTGGAGGTAAATCTTTAAAATCTAAAATAAATATATTAACATCTTATCCTTTAATGTTTAATATAATATTAAAAGAAGTAAAAAAACATACCTTTATACATACTAGAGCCCCTTCTAACCCTGCATTAATTGCTATGTTTATTTCTTTATTTTATCTTAAGAAAAAATTTTGGCACAAGTATGCCGGAAGTTGGATTGATAATGCTCCTTTATTTTATAAATTTCAAAGAGAAGTTTTAAAAAAAATGAAAAGTAATAGTGTAATTACTATCAATGGAAGTTTTTCAAATAAAAAAAATATTATACCTTTCGAAAACCCTTGTTTAGATGAGAATGATAGAATTTACGGAAAAACAGTTTTAAAAAATAAATCTCTTTCATATTCAATAAATTTTTGTTTCGTTGGTGCATTAACCTCAAAAAAAGGTGTTGATGATATTATAAACGCTTTTAAAAAAATAGATTCAACCAAAATAGGAGAAATACATTTTGTAGGGGATAGTTTGGATAGAGAAAAATATTTAAAGGAATCGAAAAATATTAAGTATAAAATAGTTTTTCATGGCTTTCTAGAAAAGAATCAAGTAAAAAATATTTATAAGAAAACACATTTTATATTATTACCATCTAAAAGCGAAGGTTTTCCTAAAGTTATTGGTGAAGCAATGAATTATGGAGCTGTTCCAATTGTATCTAATATTTCTTGTATAGAACAGTATATAAAAAATAATAAGAATGGTTTTTTATTAGAAAAACCTTTCTCACTAAATTTAATGAATGCAATAAAAGAAAGTTTAAAATTAGAAAACCAAACATTTTTAAGTTGGATAAACTTTAATTATAAATTATCAGGAAAATTCACGTATTCTTACTATAATAAAAGAGTAAAAAAAGATATTTTTAACATCGAATAAAACTATTTTATATTTTGATTAATAAATTTACTGATAATAAATTATTACTAATAGCTATCCATATAATAATTGGTTATTTAGCAACTTTTACATGGTTTCCAAAACCATTTGGATTAGGAGTAATAGGATTTTGTGTTTTTTTTGTTGTGAAAGCTAAAAATAATAATGAAGAATCTTTTTTGTTAGCAATGTATATTGCAGGTGCAGAGGTTTTTATAAGGATGACTAAAGGTTTTGTATTTTATGAAACAGGAAAATATAGTGTTATTCTTTTACTCATTTTAGGAATTTTTTTGGGTGAGTTTAAACAAAAATTTGGAGTTCAATATATATTTTATTTGTTACTACTTACTTTAGGAATTGTTTTTACACAAGTTCCAGATGGAGAATCTATTAGAAATGCCATAGTTTTTAATTTAAGTGGACCTGTTGTTTTAGGAGTTGCTGCTTTGTATTTTTATAAAAGGCCTATAAAAATTGAGACAATTTTAAATAGTTTGTATTTTATGATTCTACCAATTTTCTCAATGATTGCTTTTCTATATTTTAGAACACCAGAAATAAGTGAAATTGTTTTTGGAGGTGGAGCAAATTTTGAAACATCTGGAGGCTTTGGTCCAAATCAAGTTGCTACTGCCATTGGAGTAGGAATATTTATAATTATTGTATTTATAGTTTTAAAAGTGAAGTTAACGGGTTTTTTATTTTTAGACATTCTTTTTCTAGCATACTTTATTTTCAGAGGTTTGTTAACATTTTCAAGAGGAGGTATTATTACTGGTTTTATAGCAATGATATTTTTTTCTTTTTTTTATTTCTTACACAAAAAAGGTTCTTTAAAGTTATTTTTCAACTACTTTTTAATTGGCGGTATATTTATTATTGCTATTTGGGTCTATACTTCAAATATTACTGGAGGTATGTTAGATAATAGGTATGCAGGTAAAAATGCGATTGGTGTTGAAAAAAAAGATATTACCTCTGGGAGATTAGATATATTAGAAGAACAATTGAATAGTTTTTTAATTTCTCCATTAGGTATCGGAGTAGGTAATGGGAAATTTAAAAGAGAATTAAGTGATAAAAAAATTACTGCTGCATCGCATAATGAAGCTGGAAGATTGGTAGAAGAACATGGTATAATAGGGGTTGTAATTCTCGTAGGTCTTATGATTATTCCTTTATTAAATTTTTTTTATTTTAATAATTTACAAAGAGCATTTATTATTTCTTTTTACCTATTTTGGATTTTAACAATTAATCATTCTGCAATGAGAATTGCATTTCCAGGATTAGTTTATGCTTTAAGTTTAATAAAAATTAAAGAGAACGATTACAATACCAGTATAGAAAATGAATAAGAATATTTTATATATCGGAAATAACTTAGGTAAGCAATCAAAATATAAAACTACATTAGAGACATTAAGTTTTTTATTAAGGGAAGAAAAATTTAGTTTAAAATTATCGTCAGATAAGAAGAATAAAATTGTTAGGTTATTTGACATGATTTTTACTATTTTTAAAAATAGGAGAAATACAGACTACATTCTAATAGACACTTTTAGTACAACAAGTTTCTATTTTGCCTTTATAGTATCTCAATTATCTAGATTTTATAGAATTAAATATTTACCTATATTACATGGAGGTAATTTGCCTTATAGATTAGACAAATCTCAAAGAATTTCTAAATTACTTTTTAATAATTCAGACAAAAATATAGCGCCTTCAAATTACCTGAAAAGTGAGTTTGAAAAAAGAGGCTTTAAAGTGGTTTATATTCCTAATACAATTGAAATTGAAAAGTATACTTTTACATATAGAAACTTTTTAAAACCAAACTTATTGTGGGTTAGATCTTTTAAAGAATTGTATAATCCTACTTTAGCAATAGAAGTTCTACTTCTATTAAAAAGTGAATTTCCTTTAGCAAAATTATGTATGGTTGGCCCTGAAATTGATGATTCTTTTGAGCAAACAAAAAAAATGGTCTCTAAGTATAATTTAGAAAGTTCTGTAAAATTTACAGGAACTCTTCCTTCAAAAGAATGGCATAAAGCTTCTGAGTCTTATGACATTTTTATAAATACTACAAATTTTGACAATACACCTATAAGCGTTATGGAGGCAATGGCTTTAGGGTTAGTAATAGTGTCTACTAATGCTGGTGGTATGCCTTATTTAATAACTAATAATAAAAACGGAATTTTAGTAGAGAAAGGGAATTCGAAACAAATGGCACGTGAAATAATAAAGATAATAAAATCAAATAAGATTATCTTAGCAACAAAAGCGAGAGAAGAAGTGGAAAATTTTGGTTGGAATAATGTTAAAAACAAATGGTTATCTATTTTAAAATAGAATTTTATGTATAATAATTTTTTAGAAAAAATAATTATTCCTTTAGGAGATTTCCTTAATAAATCAACTTTTAAAAAAGATTTAATTAAATGGAGAAATATAGATCAATTAAACACATTAGAATTAGAAGTACTCCAAAAAAATAATTTATTTAAGATTTTAACGCATGCTGTTAATAACACAAAACTTTATAATCATATTGAATTAGTTGAAAAAAATCCATATAAAAGTCTTAAGGAATTCCCTGTTTTAACGAAAGAAAAATTAAGAGAATCAACAGACAAATTAATTACAGAAAACATAAAAAAATTAACTAAAATATCTAGTAGTGGTTCTTCTGGTGTAAGTTCTTCTGTCTATATGAATTCTCGTGATTTATCAACACTTAGAGCAGGTTTAATACATTGGTGGGAATGGTATGGTTATAAATTAGGAAATCCAATAATACAAACAGGAATATCTCCAAATAGAGGTTTTTTAAAAAAAACTAAAGATTATTTATTTAGAACAATTTATGTAAGTGCTTTTGCACATTCAGAAGTTCAAATATTAACTATTTTACAAAAAATCTCAAAAAAAAAATACTATATACTAGTTGGTTATGCATCCTCACTAAACGTTTTTGCAAATGTTGCAGAAAATAATAATTTAAATATTCAATTTAAATCTGTAATAAGTTTGGGTGATAAATTATTTAATCATTATAGAAAAAATATAGAAAAAACATTTAAATGTAAGATTTATGATACTTATGGGTCTGCAGAGGGTTTTTTAATAGGAGCAGAGTTTGATTTACCATTTATGTATATATTATCTCCACAATGCTATATAGAGATCTTAGATGATAATGATAATCCTGTTCCAAATGGCATTATGGGAAATATTGTTGTTACTAGATTAGATGGTTTTGCAATGCCACTAATTAGATATAAAATAGGTGATTTAGGTATTCTTTTACCCAAAGAAAAATATCCAATTAATAGAAAATTTAACTATCCATTATTGCAACAAATTGTTGGAAGAGATACGGATATTGTAAAAACAAAAAACGGAAAAACATTAGTAGTACATTCTTTTACAGGTGTATTCGAGTATATTTCTGATATTAAGCAATTTAAGGTGGTGCAGAAAAGCTTAGATGGCATACTTATAGAATATATTAAGGCAGAAAGTTTTAATAAAAATATATTACCAACTATTACAAATAAGTTACAACAATCCATACAAGATAATTCTTTTAAAATAGATTATAAAGAAGTAAAAAGTATTTTACCTTCAAAATCAGGAAAACCTCAGATTATAAAATCGTATTTATAGATATAATGAATAAGAAAAAAACAATCTGGATTATTAATCAAACAGCAGGAAACTTAAATTCTGGCTGGGGAGAGCGACATTTTCTTTTAAGTAAATATTGGGTAAAGAAAGATTATAAAGTAAAAATTATTTCAGGTTCCTACAATCATCTTTTTTTAAAACAACCAAAGGTTTCTAAAAAATGGTTTACTATAGAAAAAGTAGAAGAGAATGTAGATTTTTGTTGGGTTAAAACACCTAAGTATTCTGGAACTGGTTTTATGAAAATAATAAGTAATTTTATTTATACTTTTAAATTATTTTTTCTTAAATCCAATCTTTTAGAAAAACCAGATATAATTATCGTTTCTTCAATGCCAATATTTCCTATTTTAAATGGTATTTTTTTTAAACGTAAGTTTAAAGTTAAAAAATTAATTTTTGAAATTAGAGATTTATGGCCTTTAACCCCAATGTATTTAAAAGGCTATTCTAAATACCACCCGTTTATAAAACTTCTTAGTTTTTTTGAAAAATTGGCCTATAATAAATCAGATTATATTGTTTCTTTATTGCCAAATACTAAAAAATATATAAATTCTATTACGAAAAGCGATAAGGAAGTACATTATATTCCTAATGGAATTGATTCAGATTTAATCAAAAAAGACAAAATTCCTCAAGAAATCATTCGTTTATTACCAAAAAATAAATTTATTGTTGGCTATGCAGGCACAATTGGTTTAGCAAATGCAATGGAATTTTTTGTTGAAGCTTCTAAATTATTACAAAATGAAAATGTTCATTTTGTAATTGTTGGAGATGGATATTTAAAAGAAGAATTAAAAAATAAAGTTAAAGACACATTAAATATTACCTTTATTGATAAAATTTCTAAATCGAAAGTACAAAATATGCTTAGTTATTTTGATGTTTGCTATTTAAGTAGATATAAGTCACCTCTATATCATTATGGCGTTTCATATAATAAATATTTCGATTATATGTTAGCAAAAAAACCAATTTTAGAATCTTCTGAGTTCATAAAAGATCAAGTGGAATTATCTAATTGTGGCATTATTGTAGAACCTGAATCTGCTAAAGCTATTGTAAATGGTATTTTAGAACTTTACAAAATGAAAGAAGAAAACAGAAAGGTTTTTGGTGAAAAAGGTTACAAGTATGTAGTAAAACACCATAGTTACCTAAATCTAAGTGCTTTATATGAAAATCTTTTTTAATACAGTTAAATATTTTTCAACCTTTAAGCTTATTTTTTTAAACCAAATCAGTAAATTAGTAATTTATCTTATTTTTGTTAAAATTTCCCTCAAATAATATAAATATTAATTAAATGTAATTAATGTCTCAAAAAAACTATTTTAATATTTCTGAGAGAAAATTATTTTTAAGAATAATAGATGTTCTTATAATAACTCTAAGTATTTATTTTTCAACGAAGTTTTTAGAATTTACCTATATTAATTTTAACAAGCCTTATATTGTAAGCTGGTTATTACTATTAACTATTTATTATTTAATCTTTGGAGAAATATTTCAATTATTTAATTTAAACGTTTCTAATAATAGATACACAGTTGTAAGAAGTATTGTGTTAACTACTTTTACAACCACAGTATTTTACATTTTTACACCATATTTTTCTCCTTCATTACCCGCAAACAGGCTTCAAATTGTTTACTTTTTCTTAGTGCTTACAGTACCTGTAATACTTTGGAGATTTATTTATATACTAACTATTTTTTCTCCAAAATATTTTAAAACCGTAGTTTTTGTTGGACATTCAAATAAAATTTCTAAAATGTTGCAACAAGTTAATAACGATAATTTTCATTATATAAAAGCCTATTTTTCAGATAAAGAAATTAAGGGCGTAGATGGTTTCCATGATATTTCTAAAACAAGTTTAAAGGATTTAGATATCGACAAGAATGTAAATGAAGTAATTATTTCTAAGGAAAATTTGTCTGCAAATATTGTTAATAATTTAAATTTAGAATTAATTTATTTATTCGAAAAAGGAGTAAACATTGTAAGTTTTGGTAAATTTTATGAAGATGTAACAGTAAGAGTACCAAGAGAATATTTAGGTTCCAATTTTTACGATCATATTAATTTTAGTAAAAATAATACAAACAGATTATATCTTTTTGGGTTGAGAGCCACAGATGTAGTTGTTGCGGTTTCTGGGATTATAATATTTATACTCCTTATTCCTTTTATATTTATTGGTAATTTTTTTGGAAATAAAGGCCCTTTATTTTACTCTCAAATTAGAGTAGGTAAAAATGGAAAGCATTTTAAAATATACAAACTGCGTTCTATGGTTAAAAATGCAGAATCTGGTAAAGCAATTTGGGCACAAAAAAACGATACAAGAATAACCACTTTTGGTAAATTTTTAAGAAATACAAGATTAGACGAAGTTCCTCAGTTTTTTAATATTTTAAAAGGCGATATGAGTATTATTGGTCCAAGACCAGAGAGACCAGAATTTGTGCAAGATTTAGAAAATCAAATTCCTTTTTATGCAATTCGTCACGTTGTAAGACCAGGTTTAACAGGTTGGGCTCAAGTGAATTATCCGTATGCAAATACCATCGAAGAACAAGAAACAAAACTAAGATACGATTTGTATTATATTAAAGAAAGGAACGGCTTTTTAGACTTTAAAATACTTATTAAAACAGCAACTACTATTCTATTTTTTAGAGGTCAGTAAAAATGTATAGAGATATACATATCTTCCTAAAAATAAGATCAATAACGGAATTACTGCAACAGGAAAAGATTGTACTCTAGCAATCCAAAGAATAGGAATCATTAAAATAAAACCTATTAAAATCAAGATATACTTTTGAAGCCAAATTTTTGTAATTTTCTTAAAAATAAAGAAAGCCATAATTATATTAGGAGCAAAAGCCCATAAAATATTAAAATTATTTGGCACAATTTTATGAGAAGAAAACAACCATAAATAAGCTAAAATAACTCCTATTAAACCAGTAATAAAGAAAATAATAAAATCTAAACTTCTGGTTCTCGTTTTCTTTTTTATGTCTTTATAGGTAATAAAAAACGCCAAAACAGCTAAAATAATAAACACCAAAATCGGATTGAAAAATAAAATATTACTTTTAATTTCTTTAAAGTTTAAGAGCGTTTCTTCTTTTTCTACCAATGGCTTTATTTCTCCTGCTATTTTTATCGTTGCATTTTTAAAGTTTTTAAATACATAATCAGGTAAATACATATATTCTGTAACTTCTCTCTTTTTATCTAAAATAGTTCCTGTAGCTAAATTAATTCCAAAATTACCCCAGGTGTTGTGTGGTATTTCAGCATTCATTAATTCTCTTAATGTTTTACCAGAAGATTCAAGAGAAACAGCCTTAAAATTAACTTTGTTTTTTAATATTAATGTGGTTATATCTCTTAATATGGTTGCACAATTATTAAAAAAAGGATCGTATAAATAAGTAGCATTCTCAGGACGTGCATTATTTTGTAAATACATAAAAAATGCTTGTTTCTCAGCTTGATTCAAATTTAAAACTTGTTGTTTTACCCAACGTTTTTCAATTTGATAACCTCTAAGAAAATATTTAAAATCATAGCTTTGTAATTTATAATATAATTTTCCCTGTGCAAAATTGATATAAAAATTAGGAGCATTAAAATCGAACATTCCATAATTATAAATTAAATCTAATTTTAAAAGTGGATCTTTTACACGAATTGCAGAATGACCAAAAGCTTCGTACAATTCGCTTCCAGGTCCTGCTGTTACAATAGAAACTTCCGAATAAACTGAAAGTTTTAATTGACAATAAGTAACTGTTGATAGAGAGCATAAAATAAGCAGAAGTAGTAGTCTTTTATACATGAAAAATTAAGGTCTTAAAAAGTTGTAATCGAAAGTAATTGAGAAAATATTTGAATACAATGCATTTCCAACACTACCAATATTTGTAAGTGCGTAATCTACCTGAATTCCTCGATAGTTAAAACCCACACCAAAATTAGGCTGTAAAGACAAAGATTTCGAATTATCAAACTGAGTAATATATTGGAAGTTTCCAACTCCTGCTCGTAAATAAACAAGTTTGTCGTAATCTAATTGAAAACCAGCAGCAGGATCTATACTCGCATATTTCGAAGAAAAAATATCATTTGTTTTCGCAAAACGAACATTCAAATCTACTTCCGATAATAAATTAAAAAAACGCCCAATTCTCCATTGTCTAGCAACACCAACTTGTAATTTTGGTTTTGTAATTTCTGTAGATTGGGGTAATTCTTGGTTCTCTCCAGGAATTGCATCCTTAATTTTATTGTATTTTTCCTCGTTAATTGCCCAACTATTAAAAGTTGTTGTAATATCTCTAACCATTACCCCAAAATGCCAATTGTTTCTTTCAAACTGTATTCCAGCATCAAAACCAAACCCCCAAGAACTGGCAAATTCACCAATAATTCTTCGTACAATTTTAGCATTCACTCCAAATTTTACATCTTTAAAAATTAAATTTCGAGCATAGGCAATGTTAAAAGCATAATCTGCAGCAGAAAAAAGGCTAATTCTGTTATAATCGATATTTCCTTCACTGTCAATTAACTCTGTTGTGTTTAAAATATCATCTACTCCAAAACGAATTAAAGAAATTCCAATTGTACTTTCTTTATCAATGGGCATAGCAAAAGCAGCATGATTGTAATTTGCAATTCCTGCAAAATAAGACGCATGCATTAAAGAACCCTGATAATCTTGTATACCAATCAAACCAGCGGGATTCCAGTAAATTGCATTTACATTGTTTGTGCTTGCAACTACAGATTTACTCATGCCCAAAGCAGCAGCATCTACACCAATATTTAAAAATTCGTTGGAATAATTTCTAAATGCTTGTGCATTTAAAAACGAGGTAATCAGTAAGAAAAAGAGTAAAATTCTATTTTTCAAAAGTGCTATTTTAGTTTCACAAATATCTGAAATACTATTAAAATAACAGTTGTTTTGTAAAGATATTGTTTAGGAGAGTTTTATATGAATGTTTTCTTCTATAAATCTACCAATTCGCTTTTCTAACCATATGTTTTCAGAAGCATTAAAAGAACTCATAAAACCCACATGACCTCCGTATTTTGGAATTTCTAAATAAAATTTATCCGATTTTAACGCTTCTTTTCTGGGGTAACAATCTAATGATAAAAAAGTATCGTCTTTTGCATTTATTAATAATGTTGGTCTATCTATTTTAGATAAATAGGGCTTTGAACTCGCTTTTTTCCAATAATCTTGCGGATTTTTAAAACCAAAAACAGGTACTGTATATAAATATTCTAAATGTTTAAACTTTGTAGCTTTAAACAATTTGTCTTTGTCTAATTGATATTCTGGAAATTTATGAGCTTTCTCTAACAATTTGTTTTTCATAGTTTTAAAGAACATTTCCATATATAATTTATTCTTTAATTTTTCCATTTCTATTTCTGCAGAAGCAATATCAACAGGAACAGAAGTGGCGATTCCACCCTTAATTTCTGAAGGTAAATTTGTATTGTTTTCTCCTAAATATTTCAACGTTAAATTGCCACCCAAACTAAAACCAACTAACACAATATTTTTATAATTGTAACTTTCTAACAAGTATTCAACTACAAATTTTACATCTTCTGTTTTTCCACTGTGATAGGTGGCTAACAACAAATTATCTTCTCCACTACAACCTCTTAAATTAAAACAAACAGTATCTATTCCTTTAGAGTTTAGGTAGTTGGAGTTCGATGCCATATATTTAGATTCAGAGCTTCCTTCTAAACCGTGAATTAATAAAACCAAGGTTTTAGAACCCACAATAGAGAAATCTAAGTCTATAAAATCGTTATCCCAAGTTGTAATTCTTTTTCTTTTGTAGCTACAAACATCTTTCATAAAAAGTGGTCTGTACATCGTGTTGAAATGACCATTTTTAAAGGGTAAAGTAGGAGAGAAGTCCGAATTAAATACTGGCATTAGCGTAATTTTGTTGTTGATTTTTTAAATGTACATAAAAAAATACAAAATTAGAAAACTACCAAAATAGGATTTCTTATTTTAGCTCTTCAATAAAAATTAAAGATGAAAAAACACATTCCTAATTTATTAACACTTGGTAATCTTTTTTGTGGAGTTCTTGCAACTATTTTTGCAGTTGAAGGTAATTTTGGTTTGGCTGGATTATTAGTTGTAATTGGTATTTTTTTCGATTTTTTTGATGGATTTGCTGCACGTTTATTAAACGTTTCTGGAGAATTAGGAAAACAGTTAGATTCTTTAGCAGATATGGTTACAAGTGGGGTTGTGCCTGGAATTATAATGTTTGGTTTATTATCGCCAAGTGAATATTTTGAATTCCATAAAGAGGAGACTGCTACTATAATTTGGACTGGTTTTAAGTTCGTTCCAATTCAGCTTATTGGATTAATTTTAACGCTTGGAGCTTGTTACAGACTCGCAAAATTCAATATAGATACAAGACAATCGGAATCTTTTATAGGTTTGCCAACACCAGCAATGAGTTTGTTTGTAATTTCTTTGCCTTTAATTCAAGCAAATACTGATATTGACTTTGTTCAAAATTTAATTTCTAACAACTATTTTTTAATTGTAATTACATTGTTATTAACGTATTTAATGAATGCTGAAATTCCTCTATTTTCATTAAAATTTAAAGAGTATTCATTTAAAAATAATATAATAAAGTATTTGTTTTTATTGATTTCTTTAGTGATGATTATTACACTTCAATATTTGTCAATTCCTTTAATTATAACACTTTACGTGATTTTATCTGTAATAAATAATTATGGAAAAAAAGCCACAGTTTAAATCGGTTAGAAGCTTTATTGGCGCAAAAAATTTCGAGGAGTTTTAAGATTTTTATAAATAAGGAGTTGGTTTTTTTGGATTCGTTTTTATTAGAAAATAGGTCTTAATATTTAAAAAGTAACTAATCTAGTTATTAAAAAAACGGCTCTTTTTCAATTCGAAATCTTTTCCTAAATAAACTTTACGAACCATTTCGTTTGCTGCCAATTCTTCTGGAGTTCCTTCTTTTAAAATTCCTCCATTATACATTAAATAGGTTTTATCTGTAATTGCCAAAGTTGCTTGTACATCGTGGTCGGTTATTAAAATACCAATATTTTTATTTTTTAATTGTGCTACAATACTTTGTATATCTTCCACAGCAATAGGGTCTACACCAGCAAAAGGTTCGTCTAACAAAATAAAATTCGGGTCAGAAGCCAAACAACGAGCAATTTCTGTTCTTCGTCGTTCTCCACCAGATAATAAATCTCCTCTGTTTTTTCGAACATGCCCAATATTAAACTCTTCTATTAAAGATTCGAGTTTTATTTTTTGTTCTTTTTTAGACAACCCTGTAAATTGTAAGACAGACATAATATTATCTTCTACAGATAATTTTCTAAAAACGGATGCTTCTTGTGCCAAATAACCAATTCCTTTTTGTGCACGTTTGTACATAGCATCTTCAGTTATTTCTTCATCATTCAAATAAATATGACCCGCATTTGGCTTTACCATTCCAACAATCATGTAAAAAGAAGTTGTTTTTCCAGCACCATTTGGACCTAACAATCCAATAATTTCTCCTTGTTGAACTTCCAAAGAAATTCCTTTAACCACTTTTCTACTTCCATAAATTTTTTGAATGTTATCTGCTTTTAAAATCATATTTTTTCAAAAATGTGTAACTGTTGAAATTCTTTAATTGTGTAAATGTATTTAATATTACGATATAAAAATATTAAAAGATTCCCAAACAATTTCAATATGCAACTAATAAACGATTGTAGTTGTTTGTAAAAACTATTATAAATGTTTTTTATATCAATTAAAAAGATAAATAATCGCTTCGCTAAACGACGCATGATGTCTTAAGACTTTTTAGCTTGAAACCTAAAACTATTTTGTTGTAACTAAAAACTGAGATTGCAATTGAAAACTAAAAAAATTACTCCTCAAGTGCTTCCCAATATTCAACAGCTTTTCGCAAATGTGGTATGACAATTGTACCACCAATTAAATTGGCTATAGACATGGTTTCCATCATTTCTTCAGTAGAAACACCGTTTTTTTTCGCTGCTTCTAAATGGTATTGTACACAATCGTCACATCTTAAAACTGCAGAAGCTACCAAACCTAAAAGTTCTTTGGTTTTTACTGGTAAATGTCCTTCTTGGAATGCGTTTGTATCTAAATTAAAAATTCTTTTTATAACTTTATTATCACTCGCTAAAATCTTATCGTTCATTTTAGAGCGATAGTCATTAAACTCTTGGACTTTTTTGTGCATCTTTTTGTTGTTTTTTAATCACCATTTTCGAAACTTTAATACTTATTTCATATAAAATAAGTATTGGAATTGCTACAATAACTTGACTAGCAATATCTGGAGGCGTAATAATTGCCGCTAAAATAAGCACGACAACCAAAGCATGTTTTCTGTACTTCTTTAAAAATTCTGGAGTTACCAAACCTATTTTTGTTAAAAAGTAGATTAAAACAGGCAGTTCAAAAAGAATTGCAACTCCTAATAACATATTGGTTACGAGTCCAATATGAGAATCCATCGTAAAATTATTCTGAATTAAATCTGTAATTTGATAATTGTATAAGAAATGGATTGAAATTGGAGCAATTACATAAAAACTGAAAGCGATTCCTAGAAAAAATAATAAGGAAGCTATAAAAATAAATCCTTTAGATCTTTTAACTTCGTTTTGGGTTAAGCCAGGAGATACAAAACGCCAAATTTCCCATAATAAATAAGGAAAAGATAAAATAATACCTAATATTAATGAGGACCAAATGGCATTCATTAATTGCTGTGTAGGTTTTAAACTTATTAAATTATCTTTAAATTTTACATTACAAAAAGTACTGTCCATCCCAAACATATTAAAGAAATCACAGAAAAATTGATAGGTTACAAAATCTGGTTTTCTATGTGCTAATAGAAAATATTCATAAACTTGTTTTTGAAACACAAATAACAAGATTGCAATAATAAATATTGCAGCTGCACTTCTTACTAAATGCCATCTTAATTCTTCTAGATGACCTAGAAAAGACATCTCTTTTTGTTTTTCTGCCATTAGAAAATTCCTTCTTTAATTAAATCGTGTAAATGTACAACACCTACATAGTTATTTGTATCGTTTACTACTAAAATTTGAGTAATGCTATTGTTTTCTAACTTTTCTAAAGCTTCAATAGCCATTGCATCTTGGTGTACTGTTTTTGGGTTCGAACCCATAATATCTTTTGCGGTTAAATTGCTAAAATTTGTTGTTTTTGTTAACATTCTTCGAATATCTCCATCTGTAATAATTCCTACTAACTCATCAGCATTTAAAACAGCAGTTACTCCCAAACGTTTTTCAGAAATTTCTATGATTACTTTTACAACAGTATCGTTAATAGTTACTTTAGGAATTTCATTATTTTTAATTAAATCTGATACTCTTAAATATAAGCGCTTTCCTAAGGCACCACCTGGATGATATTTTGCAAAATCTTTGCTAGAAAATCCTCTTAATTCTTGCAAACAAACCGCTAAAGCATCTCCCATAACTAATTGAGCAGTGGTACTTGTGGTTGGTGCCAAATTATTGGGGCAGGCTTCTTTTTCTACAAAGGTATTTAAAGGGAAATCTGCATTTTTTCCTAAAAAGGAATCTACATTTCCTGTAATTGCGATTATTTTATTTCCATAATTTTTAATTAACGGAACTAACACTTTTATTTCTGGTGTATTTCCACTTTTAGAAATACAAATAACTATATCGTTTTCTTGTACATTTCCTAAATCTCCATGAATGGCATCTGCAGCGTGCATAAAAATGGCAGGTGTTCCTGTAGAATTGAAAGTTGCCACAATTTTAGTTGCAATGTTGGCGCTTTTTCCAATTCCGGTTACAATTACTCTTCCGTTTGAATTTAATATAAAATTAACAGCAGTTTCAAAATTAATATCTAATAAGTTTGTTAAATTAGCAATAGCTTTACTTTCAGTTAAAATAGTCTCTTTGGCAATGGAAATTATAGGTTTCGAATTTTTCAAGTGTAATGTATTTTATCAGAATAAAAAAAAGTTATATCTTTAGGTAAAGAAAACAAGGCAAATTTACTATAAAATTTAGTCACATCAAATAGAATATTCATTTGTATTTTTGTTTTTAAATGTTTAACAAATAATTGATTTTTATATAGAATGGATTTACATAGTCCTTTAAAAAAGTTTTTTGGTTTTAGTAAATTTAAAGGTTTACAAGAACAAGTTATAACTAGTATTGCAAACAATCAAAACACATTTGTTATCATGCCTACTGGTGGTGGTAAATCTTTATGTTATCAGTTACCAGCATTAATGAAAGAGGGAACAGCCATTGTAGTTTCTCCTTTAATTGCATTGATGAAAAACCAGGTAGATGCTATAAGAGGAATTTCCGAAAATAATGGTGTTGCGCACGTTTTAAACTCTTCTTTAAATAAAAGTGAAGTTGCTCAGGTAAAAGAAGATATTGCAAATGGTATTACAAAATTACTATATGTTGCACCAGAATCGTTAATAAAAGAAGAATATGTTACATTTTTGCGTACGCAAAAAATATCTTTTGTTGCGATTGACGAAGCACATTGTATTTCGGAATGGGGGCATGATTTTAGACCAGAATACAGAAATTTACGTCATATTATTAAAGCAATAGACAACGTTCCTGTTATTTGTTTAACTGCAACTGCCACAGAAAAAGTACAAGAAGATATTTTAAAAACGTTGGGTATTACAGATGCAAATAGATTTAAAGCGTCTTTTAATAGAGCAAATTTGTTTTATGAAGTGCGTCCAAAAACATCAGATATAGAAAAAGACATTATCCGTTTTGTAAAACAAAGAATGGGTAAATCTGGTATTATTTATTGTTTAAGTAGAAAAAAAGTAGAAGAAATTGCACAAATTTTACAAGTAAATGGTATTAATGCAGTTCCATATCATGCAGGTTTAGATGCGAAAACAAGAGTAAAACACCAAGACATGTTTTTAATGGAAGATTGCGATGTTGTAGTTGCAACCATTGCATTTGGAATGGGAATTGACAAACCAGATGTACGTTATGTAATTCATCACGACATTCCTAAAAGTTTAGAAAGCTACTACCAAGAAACAGGAAGAGCAGGAAGAGATGATGGAGAAGGATATTGTTTGGCTTTTTATGCTTATAAAGATATTGAAAAATTAGAAAAATTTATGGCGAGTAAACCTGTTGCAGAGCAGGAAATAGGTCATGCTTTGCTACAAGAAGTTGTTGGTTATGCAGAAACTTCTATGAACAGGCGTAAATATTTGTTACATTATTTTGGAGAAGAGTTCGACGAAATTAACGGAGAAGGAGCAGATATGGACGATAATTCTAGAAATCCAAAGAAAAAACACGAAGCCAAAGACGATGTTGTAAAAATATTATCTGTGGTTAGAGATACGCTTCAAAAATACAAAGCCAAAGAAGTTGTAAATACAATTATTGGAAAAGAAAATGCTTTATTAACTTCTCATAAAACACATTTGCAACCATTTTTCGGTATTGGAAAAGACAAATCTGCTGCTTATTGGATGGCGTTAATTCGTCAAATTTTGGTGGTGAATTTTATTCGTAAGGAAATAGAACAATATGGAGTAATAAAATTAGAAAAAGCTGGTGAGGAGTTTTTGGACAACCCAACTTCTTTTATGATGACAGAGGACCACTCTTATTCTGCAGAAAATGACAACACAATAATTACCAATGCAAAATCTTCTGGAGTCGCTGCAGACGAAAAACTAATTAAAATATTAAAAGATTTAAGAAAAAAAGTAGCTTCGAAAACAGGCGTGCCACCTTTTGCCATTTTCCAAGATCCGTCTTTAGAAGATATGGCTTTAAAATACCCAATAACTCTAGAAGAATTATCTAAGGTTCATGGAGTTGGAGAAGGTAAAGCAAGAAAATTTGGTAAAGAATTCGTTAAGTTAATTGAAACTTATGTAGACGAAAACGATATTTTAAGACCAGACGATTTAATTGTAAAAAGTACAGGTGTAAATTCAGGAATGAAACTTTACATCATTCAGAATACCGATAGAAAATTACCTTTAGAAGACATTGCAAAGTCGAAAGGAAAGGAAATGAACGATTTGATTAAAGAAATGGAAGCAATTATATATTCTGGAACCAAATTAAATATCGATTATGCTTTGGACGATTTATTGGATGAAGATCAACAAGAAGAAATTCACGAATATTTTATGGAAGCAGAATCCGACAGCATTCAAGAGGCTTTAGATGAGTTTGATGGTGATTATGATGAAGAAGAACTGCGTTTAATGCGAATTAAATTTATAAATGAAGTAGGAAATTAAAATTGATATTTTTTATCAACAGCATACTTAATAAGTTCGTTTCCAGAAGATAAGTTTAGTTTACGAATCATATTTTTGCGATGTGTGTCTATGGTTGTTTTTGCTAAAAATAATTCTGTTGCTATTTCTTTAGACGTTTTGCCATTTGCAATTAACTGCAAAATTTCTTTTTCTCTGTTTGATAAAACAACTTTATCTGTCTTACCAACAGTTACATTATCGTCGATATAGCTATTCATAAAATTAAAGGCTACATTTGGGTCGAAAAAAGTTTCGCCATTAGAAACAGAAACAATAGCTTTCGATAACATTTTTATTCCAGAATTTTTTAAAATATAGCCAGTTGCACCAGCATTTAGCATTTGTTTAATTGCATCTGGCTGATCGAACATCGTCATCGCTAAAATATGTATATGAGGAAATTTATTTTTAATGATTTTAGTAGCCTGAATTCCATCCATTTTTGGCATTCGAATATCTGTAATTACCATTTTGGGTTGTTTTAGAGAAACAATTTTTACCAAATCTTCCCCATTATTTACAGTGCCAATAATATTGATATCATCATCATATTCAAAAAAAGATTTTACGCCATCAATTAACATTTGATGATCTTCTGCCATAATTATTGTTATCATAGAAATGTTTTCGTAAAAATAAAGGTTTAATTTAAGTTTTAAATACCTATAAGTAAGGATTCTTATTCAATAGGAATATCTATAATAACAGAACTTCCTTTGCCAATAGTGCTATCTATTTCGAAAGTTCCTTTTAAATGTTCTATTCTTGTTTTAATAGATCCAATTCCCATTCCGTCTTTCAAATTTACTTTTTTTATGTTAAATCCTTTTCCATTATCTTCTACAATAATATTTAGGTTTTTATCATAAGCACTAATATTTATGGTTGCATTTGTAGCTTCTGCATGCTTTATAATATTTGTAATTAATTCTTGAATGATTCTAAAAACAGTAATTTCTAAACTGTTTTCTAAACGTTTATTTAGCCCAAAATGTATTACATCTATATTAATTTTATCTGCAGAAGATATTTTTTCTGCCATTATTTCTACTGCAGATAACAAACCTTGGTTTGCAATAACGCCTGCATTTTTTGCATGTGCAATACTTCTTACTTTTAAATAGGCTTCATCTATTAAGTTTTCTGTTTTATTAAATAATTCTTCTTGGTTAATTTTCTTCTTTTCCTTATTCATTTGAAGATTCTCGAAATGTAATTTTAAAGTGGCTAAAACAGACCCTAAATTGTCATGCAAATCTTCTGCAATTCTTTTGCGTTCTTTTTCTTGACCATCTACCATTGCATTTATGGTATTTAGTTCTTGTTCTTTTAAAAGCGTAAGGTTTTTTTGAGTTTCGAGCTCTTTTTCTTGTTCTGCAAATTTTCTTTTTCTTTTGGAATTTTTAAGTGATAATATTCCTATTGTTCCTGCAAATAATATGAAAAGTAGAGAACCTATTAGGAAATTTCTGTTTTTAATTCTTTTGGCTTCGGTTTCTAAAATTTGTTTGTCTTTTTCTGCTGTTTGATATTTAATATTAAGTTGATTAATATTTTTTTTTAATTCAATTTTTGTAATTGAATCTCTTAGGTTTTGATATGTAGTTTTGTATTTTAAAGCTTTTTTGTAATCTTTTTTATTTTGATACCAAATATATAAGGCATTATAAACTTTTAAATGATTTTCGTTTAATATTTGGCTATTACGAAGTTCTTTTTTTGCTTTAAGTAAAAAAAAGATTTCGTTATCAAATTTTTCTTTTTTCTTTTCAACACGAGATAAATTTAGATAAATTAATGGTAAATAATTGTTGTTAGGTATCTTTTTTGATAAATTTAAATAGTATTTGGCAGAATCTAATTTATTTAAAGTTATATAAGACGATCCAATATTTTGGTAGATTAAAGCCTTATCTATATAACCATATTTTATCGATTTTTTGTAATGTAAAATACTTGTTTGTCCAATATTTTTTTTATCAAAAAAAACACCTAAATTATTATGAGCTATTGAAATGCACAATGAGTCTTGTAATAATAAAGCGCTTTCTAAACTTTTCTTTAAATAAAATAAACATTGCTTATCATCAGATATCTCAGAATTTAAAAGAGCTAAACCTTTAAAAATATTAAATTCATCTCTATAAGATTTAATATTATTTTCTTTGAGAACTTTTAATGCATTTAAATAATATTTTACGGATTTATCAAAATCATGTGTTTTTCTATAATAATAACCATAATAAGATTGTAGTTTGCTAGTTTCAAGTTTACTTAATTTTAATTTCCCTAATTTTTCTAACAGTATATAACAATTATCTAAATCATTATTTTCTATTAGTGTGTTTAAAGAGGTAAATTTATTATCCTTAACATTATAACTAGATTGAAAATTAGAAATAAATAATATAAAGCAAAAAAAAGATACGAGTATATTATTTATCATTTTTTTTATACTAATATAAAATAATTTATTTTAATTATATCCGTGGAGTGGTGGTGGGTCAAAACTACCACCATTTCTATCGTTAGAAATTTTCATTGTATTTTTTCGTTTAAGAGATTTTGCAACATTTTGGTCATCAATAATAATCTCTAAATATCTAGAAACGTTAAAAATTCTACTAAATACTATTTTTTTAAAAAACAAACTTAAATATTTATTACGGCTCTCTTTAATATTAAATTGTACAAGTTGTATTTGAGATTCGGTATTTGTTTTGTTAGCTTGATGTATTTTTATATTTGCATAAAAATTTCTACCATTTCTAGTTATAAAGCATTCTTGTTCTAAAATACTACAAGAAGAATTAGATAAAAAAGAGACACGCAAAATTTTTAAATCTTTATCTTCTTCTTTAACAACTCTTACAAAAGGTTTATGTAGTAAATCGTTTTCAATTTTAAATAACATGCTGTCGTTTTGAAAGTTAAGTATTTTTAAATCGCTAATTTTTATTTTCATTATTTTATTTTTAAATTTTATATATTGCAATTAAGTTTATATTACTAAAATAGTATAATATAAATAATTACAGAATTTCATATTATTTTAATGAAGTGGTGGTGGATCAAAACTACCACCATTTTGATAACTAGCAATCGTCATTGTACCTAATATATTTTTGTTATTACTACAAGAAACTATCATAAAAGAATTTATATCATTAAAATGTTCTTCTAAAATATCTTCGTTTTTAATTTCTACTTCTACAATTTTAAAACCAGCACTTTCATGATCTGTAAATTTTAGATTTATATTTACAATAAAATGGATGTTAGCTTTATTTGTGAAAGGATTTTTATCACCATTTTCTTTAAGAGTTTCTATATTATTAATGGTTGTATTATTATCTAAAATTAGTAATACTTTGGCAATTTTGGTATCACCATTTTTTACAATTCTCACATAAGGTCTATTTACACCAAAGCTAACGGAGAAGTTTGTAACACTGTTACTTAGTTTTAACTCTCTTAGTTTGTACTCTAATTTTTTCATTTATTTTATTTTGGGTTGATTTATAATTGCACCAAATATCCAATATATTTAGAATGCGTCTATACCTACAATTAGGTATATTTCCTTCCTTAAATGTAAGTAAAAAACTATAAAGTAAAAATAGTAAGAAGTACTCCTAAAAGAATCGCAATAAATTTCTGTAAGTTAAATTTATGATTTTCAGTGCTTTCAAAAAGTATAATGGTAGAAATATGTAAGAAAACACCAATAATTAAAGCTGTAATTTCAGTTGTATAGATTGTAAAAAATGGAATTTTATCGCCCAAAAGAATTCCTAAAGGACTCATAAATGCAAAGAAAGTTAAAAATAGAAAAATGGTTTTCTTAGGATAATTGGTATGTAATAAAAAAGTAGTTAATACAATTGCGATGGGTATTTTATGAACAATAATTGCCCATAATAAATTATCATCTGCATAATGTATTGGCAAACCTTCCGAAAAAGCATGTAAACATAAGCTTACAAAAAGTAGCGTTGGAAACTTTTTTCCATCTGTGTGCATATGAATATGCCCATGTTCTGCTCCTTTAGAAAACGATTCTAAAACAGATTGTAAAATAATTCCTATTAAGATAAAAACCCCAACTATTGTAGCATCAGAGTTAATCGTGTAAACATCTGGTAATAAGTGTAAAACAGTAACAGAAAGTAGATACGAGCCACTAAAGGCCAATAATAAACGAACTATTTTAGTACTTGGTTTTATAATAAAAACCAAAATAGCACCTAATAAAACAGATAAAATTAAAAGAATATAACTCATTTATTTTGCTACTAAAATTAATCGATTGGAAGTTTTAGAATCGAAATTATTTAAATTATAATCTCCAAAAACGTTTTTAATTGTAAAACCAACTTTTTCAAAATACGAAGTCATTTTCTCTAAATCTAAAAACTTTACACGTTCTATATAAGAATGATTTTTTCCATCAGCAAAAAAAGAAATAATTTTTACAATAAAACCATTTGTAATTTCTCTTTTTATGTTGAAGGTAATATTATCTACAATTTTAGTTTCTTCCGTTACTAAATTTGCCTTTACTTTATCCGCATTTAAAAAATCGAAGACAAAATAACCATTTTCATTTAAGCCGTTTTTTATATTTTTAAGAATTAAAATATCTTCAGAATCATCTTCAAAATAACCAAAACTGGTAAACAAATTAAAAATAGCATCGTATGTATTGTTGAAAGCTTTGCGCATATCATGTGCTTTAAAACTAAGTGTTTCGTTTTCGAATTTTTTGGCGAATTCGATGCTATTTTTAGACAGGTCTCCACCAGTAACTTTATAACCTAAAGTATTTAAAAACACAGAATGACGCCCTTTACCACAGGGCAAATCTAAAATATGTGTCGATTTTGGTAACTCTAAAAACTCAGTAATATTTTTCATAAATAATTGAGCATCAGAATTATCTCTGTTTTTATATAAAATATGATAATATGGGGTATTAAACCAATCTGTAAACCAATCTTTTGTTTTCAAAATGTAATTTTGTTTGAGTTTAGATCGAAGTTAGTTTCAAAAACTAATTAAGCAATCTTAATTATTTACGATTTTAAACACAACAACTATCTTTTTTACAAGTGCAGTATTTTAAATTATAAACGTGCAAAATTACTAAAGTTATTGTAACAAGATACATAATAATTTCAGGAAGATGAAGAATTTCGTTTTTTTCATTAACTACAAGCAAAAATAACAATGTCCAAAAACTCCATAAAAGTACTTTTATAAATTTCTTTGTGCTAACTTTACTAGAACGTAATACTGCAAAAAAACCGATTGCTAAAAAAAGAAAATCTAAATTACTCCACCAAAATGGTTTGTTGCTATGGATACCAAAATTACCTATATGTGTTATAAACAATAAAGGAGTTAACAAACAGTGTATAAAACATAAAACACTGGCAATAATACCTAAAGTATCAGATTTATTAGTAATTAAATTCATTGATTTTTTAATTAACGCGACTAAGTTGCAAATATATGTATATATTATTTGTTAATGCAATTTAGTTGTTATAAATTTGTAACTATGGGTATTGTAAGAAAAACACATTCACTTAATTTACTATTAGGAGAGTTTCATAAAAGTTCTTCTGCCATTTCTACTGTTCAATTGGTAAAGAAATTTAAATCTAAAATAAATAAATCTACAATTTACCGCATTTTAGATAAACTAGAAGACGATGGTGTTTTACATACTATATTAGGAAAAGATGGTGTAAAGCAATATGCAAAATGTACAAGTTGTTCTAAATCTATACATACAGATAATCACCCTCATTTGCAATGTACTATTTGTAATAAAATATACTGTTTAGATGTTGCAATTTCAATTCCAGAGATTCCAAAATATAAAGTAAATAATATTCGTGTGTTTTTAGAGGGCGAATGCAATTTTTGTAAATTAAAAAACTAGTTATTTTATTTCCTTTTCTTATGAATTCTTACTCTTTAAAATACCTACCTTTGTAGTATGAATAAAGATTTTAAAATGACAGCCACCACACTTTTCGGTTTAGAAAGTGTATTAGCAAAAGAACTAAAAGATTTAGGCGCACAAGACGTAAAAGAAGGTATTAGAAGTGTTACTTTTCGTGGCGACAAAGGTTTTATGTACAAAGCAAATATGGCTTTAAGAACGGCTGTTCGTGTTTTAAAACCTATTAAAACCTGTAAAATTTACGATGAAGAAGATTTATACGAGGCAATTCAAAAAATAAAGTGGGAAAATTATTTAGAAACCCAAGGTACTTTTGCGATTGGAGCTGTTGTAAATTCTAAAAATTTTACATCAAATTCGCATTACATTTCTTTAAAATCGAAAGATGCAATTGCCGATTATTTTCGTCATAAATACAGTAAAAGACCCAATGTAGATTTAGATTATCCCGATTTAAAAATTCACATTCATATTCACAAAGAATGGTTAACGGTTTCTTTAGATTCTTCTGGAGATTCTCTACATAAAAGAGGTTATAGAACAGCCACAAATATTGCACCCATTAACGAAGTTTTAGCAGCTGGTATGGTTTTGTTATCTGGTTATACTGGAGATGAAAACTTTATAGACCCCATGTGTGGTTCTGGAACTATTTTAATAGAAGCAGCAATGATTGCCAATAATATTCCTGCAAACATAAACAGAAAGCTCTTTGCTTTTGAGAATTGGAAAGATTATGATGAAGATTTGTATTTTACCATTCAAGATTCTTTATTGAAAAAAATTCGTTCTTCTCATTTTAAAATTATGGGTTTCGACAAAGCGCCTTCTGCAGTCCAAAAAGCGCAGGCGAATGTAGAGAGTGCAAATTTAGATGAGTTTATTGGAGTACATCATGTAAATTTTTTTAACTCTAAAAAAGAAGTTTTTGGAAATACGACAATTATATTTAATCCACCTTATGGCGAGCGTTTAAATATCGATACCCAAGAATTTTATAAGAAAATAGGAGATACCTTAAAACACAATTACCCAGGTTCTACAGCTTGGTTAATTACCTCAGATACAGATGCTTTAAAAGCAGTAGGTTTACGAACATCTAAAAGAATTGCCCTTAAAAATGGCGATTTAAATTGTAAATTTGTAAAATACGAATTGTACGAAGGAACTCGTAAGTTTAAAGAGCGTAAAACAGACGAGGAAGAATAATTTTTTTATTTTAAATGAAATCTCGTTTTCATTTCGACCTTGTGTAGAAATCTTTTTTATTTGAAACTATTTGCGTTTTCGCTACTCGTTTTTTTCTAAAAAAAGAAAAAACAGCTCAAAAAAACTATTTTAAAAGAAATCGAAAGACAAGCTTGCTTGCAAACTTTATTTACTTAACAAGCTCGTTATTTTTTTAAATTATGTAGTTTTGGAACTGTTTAAATATTTTAGTTCTATGAATAGTTTCGATGTTGTTATTATTGGAGGTGGTACAGCTGGTTTAATGCTTGCAAGAGAACTTGGTAAATTTAAACGCTCTACACTTGTTTTAGATAGAAAAGATAACTTATTAGAATTCTCCTTTAATACTTTAGGAAGTTTTATGAAAGTAGAAGATTTCGATTTATCTAAAAATGTAATTGCTCAAAAAACGGACACCTTAGTTTTTCAATCTAAAAACATTAAAAGAGAACTTAAAGCCGATAACTTATATGTTTTAGATAAGAAAAAAGTGCACGAAGAGCTTATAAATGCTATTGATAAGGAGTATGTTACAACAAAAACGAGTATCCATATTAAAGATATTATAAAAGACAAATTAGGTAATTTTTCTTTTGTAAAAGACACTAATAACAACAAATATTTTGGAAAAATTATAATAGACGCTTCTGGTACGAATGGTGTTTTTAGTAAAAAAATAGGTTTAAGAGAAAAGAATGGAAGTCTTGCAACTGGTGTAGAATATAATGTAGCATATTTGGGCGACCCACAAAAAATGTATCTCTTAAGTGGTAAAGATTTTCAAGGAGGTTATGGGTGGATTTTTCCTTTAAAAAATAGAAGAGCAATAATTGGTTTTGGAACTTATAACGATAAAGTTGTTAAGCAATTAAAAAAGCGCTTAAATGAAATTTTGGAATTACCCTTAATAAAAGCTTTAGTTTTAAAAGATAACGATAATGTAGAAGGTGGTAGTGTGCCAATTACGCCAGTTTTAGAAAATTTTGTTCTTAAGAATTTAGTTTGTGTTGGAGATAGTGTATCGCAGGTAAACCCTATTGTTGGAGAAGGATATAAATTTATTTTCGAAGCATCAATAATGGCAAGTAAAGCTATTGAAAAATCTTTAAAATATAACGATATAAATTATTTGTATGAATATGAAACTGAATGGAAAAATCGATTTTCAGCAAATTATAAACGTTCAAAAAAAGCACAGGGAAAAATATATAAATTTACAAATAACGATGTTGTAATGGACTTAGCATTATTACTAATGAGATTTAGATCCAATGATAGATTAATAAAATCTATATCTGGGGAATATGGTTTAGAAAAAAAATAGTGTTCTTAGTAATAAATTAGTAATTTTATTACTTGCTTTTTTTCTTAAATTTATTGTAATACTTTTATTTACAAATGGTTACTAAATTGTATTCAGCCTTAAAAAAAATAAAAAGTTAGTCTGTTTTTTAGGAAGATAAAATATTTGATATTTGCTAAACTTGTTTGTTTACTTTGTTGCTAACTTGAAGATTTAATTGTTTTTATAAGGATTTGAAATAGTTTTCTTAAATAATTCGACAATATTTAGCACTAAATAATATGGTAAGTTTTGATTCATTTTAGGATAATTTAGCGAAGTTATATTTTTTTTAAAAGTTTAGAAACAAACAAAACTATTTTCAGAGTTTTATTCCAAAACCAGCTTACTCCATTCATTAGGTTTTTCTAACATTGGAAAATGACCGCAATTCTCAATCCAAAATAATTTATTATTTGATATTTCTTTAGCTAACAAATTGGCAATTGTAGCAACTGCAACTGGATCGTTTTTTGCCCAAATAATTTTTGTAGGAATTTGTGTTTCTTTTAAAGCACCAATCCATCTGTGCCAAAAATAATAACGTTCGTTAATATAATTAGACAATAAGTGAATTACTTTTCGTCCATTATTTTGTTTTAACTGAAACCACATTTCTTTTAACTCTTCTTCTGTAACTTTTGTTTTATCAAAATATACATTTCTCAAATTCTTTTTAAAAATAGTATAACTGGTTAATTTAGCAACCCATTTCCCTGTAATTTTACTTTTCAATAATTTTTGTATTGTTCTTAATTGAGACAACTCTATGTGTATAGAACCATTGCAGATAATTAGTTTATTTATCTGTAAATCAATCTGTTGTTTGTTGTGTCTTGCTAAAATTTCTGTGGCAATACTAGTTCCATAATCATGTGCTAATAAAGTAATTTTTGTAACATTTAATTGTTTCCAAAGTTGTAGTGCAAAATCTGCTTGTTCAATTAAAGAATAGGAGTAATCTAAAGGTTTATTAGAAAAACCAAAACCTAAATGATCGTGAATAATTACGCGATATTTTTTAATTAATACAGGTAAAACCTTGTAATAATCGTAAGAAGAAGTTGGGTAGCCATGAAGAATTACTAAAGTTTCTTTTAGAGGCTTCTCGGTTAAACTCGAAACGAGACCAGTGTCAATTACAAAAAGTTTTCTTCCAAAAACGTTAATACTTTTTCCTTTATTTTTCCAAGAATTAGAAGTCATATTGTTTATAAATTTCTAATGCCAATGTAGTGAATTTTACGTAGTTTTGGTCTGTAGAAAATCATTAAGAATATCAATTCGAGTGATTCCTATTTTTCATCGAAATTATATCGAGAACACTTTATGGTAAGATTTCTCTAATTCAATTTTCTTAATTTTAATCGAAAAAAATATTAGAAGTGACACAGCATTTCATAAACGTTATATTACCAATTCCAATTCAGAAAACCTTTACGTATTCTGTAACAGAAGAAGAAGCAAATTTCTTGCAAAAAGGTATGCGTGTGGCTGTTTCCTTTGGCACAACGAAAATGTATACAGCATTGGTTTTCGAGGTTCACACAACAGTACCCACTTTATATGAGGCGAAAGAAATTAACCAAATTTTAGATGAAAAACCTTTGGTAAATGAGCAACAACTAAAACATTGGAGCTGGATTGCCAATTACTATATGTGTTCTTTGGGAGATGTGTATAGAGCCTCTTTACCTTCTGCTTTTTTGTTAGAAAGCGAAACTATTGTGTATAAAAACGAAGCTTTTACAGATGAAACTGTTTTAGAAGATGACGAATTTTTAATTTTTGAAGCATTGCAACATCAATCGCAATTAACCATACATCAAGTTGCAGATATTTTAGGTAAGAAAAAAGTAATGCCAACTGTAAATGAACTGATTAAAAAATCGGCAATTTATATTAAAGAAGAAATTTACGAACAATACAAACCAAAATTGGTAAAATATGTTCGTTTGCATACAGATTATAATTCAGACGCTTCTTTAAATACACTTTTAGAAGAACTTTCAAGAGCAAAAAAGCAACGAGAAGCAGTGTTGACTTTCTTTCAACTTTCAACAACTAAAAAACCAATAAAAGCAAAAGATTTAGAAGAAAAGGCAAATGTTTCTTCATCTATTTTAAAATCGTTGGTTGATAAAAATATCTTAGAATTTTATCACATTCAAACAGATAGGATTAGTTTTAAAGGAGATACCAACGATTTAAAGCAACTAAATGAATTTCAGCAAATTGCTTTAAAAGAAATTAAAAAGACGTTTAAAGAAAAAGACGTAACACTTTTTCACGGAATTACAAGTTCTGGAAAAACCGAAGTTTATACAAAATTAATGCAAGAGGTTTTGGACGCTGGAAAACAAGTTTTGTTTTTATTACCAGAAATTGCATTAACCACACAAATAATTACACGTTTACAGGTTTATTTTGGAAATCAAATTTCTGTATTTCACTCGAAATATTCTATGAACGAAAGAGTAGAAGTATGGAATAATGTGTTGGAAAATAAATCGAAAGCCCAAATAATTTTAGGCGCTCGTTCTTCTATATTTTTGCCTTTTTCTAATTTAGGTTTAATTGTGGTAGACGAAGAACACGAAACTTCTTACAAACAATTCGAGCCTTCTCCAAGATACAATGCACGAGATGCTGCGATTGTTTTATCGAAAATTCATAAAGCAAAAATTTTGTTAGGTTCTGCAACTCCGTCTTTGGAAAGCTATTTTAATGCAGAACAAAAAAAGTATGGTTTTGTGAAGTTAAATAGACGTTTTGGAAATGTGCAATTGCCAAAAATAGAACTGATTGATGTTAAAGAAAAACATCGAAAAAAGGAAATGAAAGGTCATTTTTCGGATAGAATGCTCAAATTAATTCAGGAAGCTTTAAACGAAAAAGAACAAATAATTTTATTTCAGAATAGAAGAGGGTTTTCGCCAGTTGTTGAGTGTAAAACATGTGGAATTTCACCTCAATGCCCAAATTGCGATGTTTCTTTAACGTTTCATAAATTCCGACACGAATTGCGTTGCCATTATTGCAATTACCAACGTGCAATGCCAAATTCTTGTGGCTCTTGTGGAAGCAATACGTTAGATACCAAAGGTTTTGGAACCGAACAAATAGAGTTAGAATTAAAAGAGTTATTTCCCGATTTTAAAATTGGAAGAATGGATTTAGATACGACTCGTGGAAAATTCGGCTATCAAAAAATAATTGGTGCTTTTGAAGCTAGAGAAATAGATATTTTAGTGGGCACACAAATGTTATCTAAGGGATTAGATTTCGATAATGTTACTTTGGTGGGAATTTTAAATGCAGATTCTGTGTTGAATTTTCCTGATTTTAGAGCACACGAAAGAGCGTATCAATTAATGGTGCAAGTTTCTGGAAGAGCAGGAAGAAGTAAAAAGCAAGGAAATGTAGCCATACAAACCTACAATCCTTATCATCAAATATTACAACAAGTTTCTACGACAAATTATACAGCAATGTATAAAGAACAGTTGCAAGAACGTTGGCAATATAAATATCCACCTTATTATAGGTTGATAAAAATAACACTAAAACATAGAGATTACAACAAAGTAGATACAGGAATCAATTGGTTATTTAAAGCATTATATCATTCTTTTGGAGAAAATGTTTTAGGCCCAACTGCGCCTGCTGTTGCTAGAATTCGGAATCAATATATTAAGAATTTAGTGATTAAAATTCCACCAAAACAGAATTTAGCAAATACAAAAGCACAAGTTACCAAGATTAAAAATACGTTTGAGGCAGTTAAAGACTTTAGACCTATTCGTTTTATTTTGGATGTGGATGCGTATTAGGTTTGTTGTTGGTTTCTAGTTGATAGTTTCTTTATTGTTTTACTTTATTGAAAACTATTAACTTAATTTAGGCTTATTCATTAAAAATTATTGTCTTACAACATTTTCCATTTACTATAGAAACCATCAACCATCAACCAATTTTTTTTTTATCTAAGCAACCTTTTTAAAACTTGTGTAGTCTATATATTTGTAAGGCAATAAAATCGCAACCAAGAGGCTTGAAAATTATTAAACTTCATAACGAAAAGTCGCTTATTAAAAAAGCGACAAATAACAATAGAGAAGCGCAAAAACAATTGTTTGAGCAGCATTCGCCTAAAATGTTGGGAGTTTGCAGGCAGTATGTAAAAGATTTGCATCATGCAGAAGATTTACTATTACAAGGTTTTTTAAAGGTTTTTACCAACTTACACAAGTTTAAACACGAAGGTAGTTTCGAAGGTTGGATTCGCAGAATAATGGTAAATACCTGTATTTCTTACCTCCGTAAAAAAAATGTAGTCGATGTATTTGACGAAGAGTATGTTTTTAATGATGCAGCCACACAAAGTTTAGAAAACACTTCTGTAGAAGACATTCAAAAACTAATAGATACCTTGCCAGAAGGTTACAAAATGGTGTTTAATTTATACGCCATAGAAGGGTATAAACATCAGGAAATTGCTGCCAAATTAGGCATTTCTGAAAGTACATCGAAATCGCAATTATTTAAAGCACGTAAATTATTGCAACAGAATTATATAATAATGAATAAAACAATTCATGAAAACAAATAAGTTATACAACAACGTAAAAAAGAAGCTCGAGAACAGAACGATACAACCATCAATTTCTGCTTGGGAACGTTTATCTACACAATTAGATGAGCAACCAAAGCAAAAAAAGAAAGACAGTTTTTTTTATATTGGTTATGCAGCAAGCATTTTGGCATTAATTTCTATAGGTATTTATCTTTTTTCTAAGGATGATGAAATGGTAACTCCAAAACAAATTATTGTAGAAGAAAGTATCGATACAACTTCAATAAAAAATAAAATTGATGAACTATTTAATGAAGTTCCCGCAGAAAAAGTAATTGTTGAAAAGGATAAAATAGAGGAGGAGTCAGTAAAAAAAGAGATTTCTAAAGATAATGCGATTGCGAAAAATGTGAAGCAACCTGAAAATAAAAAAGAAAAAAATATTTTAGATAATAGAAAATCATCATCAAAAAAACTTCAAAATAATTCATCAATAATTGCAAAAGTTGAAGAAAATAGTAATATAATTTCAAATTCTGATGTTCCAGAAATAAATGCAAATTCATCAAAAACAAATTCAAAAACCACAAACAGTCGCATTAAAGTAAGTAGCGAAGATTTGTTATATGCAGTCACACATTCCGAAAGCGAAGTAAAAAGATATTATGCGAAATATAATGTAACCAAGGAAGATGTTTTAAAAACGATTAAAAGTGAGCTCAAAAAATCGAATTTAAAAGTAAATCCAGAAACCATTTTAGCAGAAGTAGAACGTAATATTGGCGAGGATACTTTTCAGAATAACTTTTTAAATACTTTAAAGAATAAAATAGCAAATATCGCGATTGCAATTGCAAATAGAAATAATTAAAAAAAAATTAAAACATAAAATATCATGAAAAGAATACTACTAATAATAATGGTGTTGTTTACAACAACAATCGCCACAGCACAAACAAAAACATTCGAGAAAGAAGTTCTAAAAATTTCTAAAAGAATCGATTTGATTACAAAGACACAAAAAGATTCTTTAAAAATGAAGGTAATAGAAATTGATAAAAAGTTAAAAAAAGGAGAAATTACAAAGTCTACAGCAGATACTTTAAAAAAGGAAATTGCCAGCTATCATGCCAAACAAATAGAACAAAAAGTTGGCGAACAAGAAAGATTACTACAATTATTGGTGCAAGACAAAACAAACGGAAAAATTGTAAGTGCTTCAGAAAACGATCTTTCAGAAGACGAAGTAAATACATTTACCATTGGAAGCAAAGTATTTCGTTTTACAGTTAATGAAGATGAAACCAGAGAGAAAAAAAGAAAAAAAAGAAAGAGAAACAGAGGTTTAAGTAATAAAACCACTAGTCAATTTGTTTTTGCAATGGGAGTAAATAATGTGTTAGCAAATAATAAAATATCTTCTTTAAATAATTCTGAATACAAATTTTGGCAATCGCATTTTTATGAATTGGGTTTTACTTGGAAAACACGTTTAACGAAAAGACCATCTCAATTATACTTTAAATATGGAGTTTCCTTTTTGTGGAATAATTTACGATTAAAAAATAATCAATACCATATTAAAAATGGAGATGTTACCGAAATTAAAACCTTTCCAGAAAATTTATTAGAAAGTAGATTACGACATGTTCAAATGAATTTTCCAATGCATATTGAGTGGGATTTATCAAAAAACAAAAAATATAAAGATGGTTATGTTCACGACAGAACAAACAGATCTGTACGTTTGGGAGTTGGAGGTTTCGTAGGTTTTAAATTAGGAACCAGACAATATTTAGAATATAAAGATAATAGTGGAGTAGAAAAAACCCAAGTAGCATACGATAATTTTAATATGAACACCGTTAATTATGGTTTAAGTGCATTTTTAGGCTATAAATCTACCAGTTTTTATGTGAAATACGATTTAAATCCGTTATTTAAAGACACAGAAACAAGAAATATTTCTATGGGAATTCGTTTAGATTTAAATTAAACGAATTACTTTTAAAAACCAATATTTTAGACGTTGGTTTTTTTGTTGGCTTCCCATTTTTTTCTTAAGTCGTTAGATAATATACTGGAGCCATCGTGTTTCCAGCCAGGAGGTTTTAGTAAATATAAAAACCTGTTTTTAAGAGATATTTTTGGAGTAAAAAAATCTTTAAACATAGCATACCATTCTATAAAGGCAATTTTTACAGGATTGTATGTATTAATATTGGCAACCAAACCATAAACAGGTTTTTCTACTTCTGGTTCAAAAGTTTTAAATAATCGATCCCAAATAATAAAAATTCCTGCATGGTTTCTGTCTAAATATTGTGGGTTGGTTGCATGATGCACTCTATGATGACTTGGTGTGTTAAAAACGGCTTCAAACCATTTGGGCATTTTGTTTATTAATTCTGTATGAATCCAATATTGGTAAATTAAACTAATAGACATTTGTACTAAAACCATTATTGGATGAAAACCTATTAAAATTAATGGAACCCAAAAAATAAAAGTATAAAAACTACCAGACCAAGTTTGCCTTAAAGCTGTACTTAAATTGTATTTTTTAGAAGAATGATGTACAACATGGCTTGCCCAAAAGAACCTACTTTCATGGCTAATTCTATGAAACCAATAATAACAGAAATCATCCGCAAATAAAAGAAGAATCCATGCCCACCAAGTAAAAGGAATTTCGAATAGATGATAAAAATTATAAATAAGATAAAAAAAGCTTAGCATAATGCCTTTTGTAAATAAACCAATAGCAACATTTCCTAAACCCATTAAAATAGAGGTTCCAGAATCTCTAAACTCATAATCATCTAACTTTACTTTTACCGTTAAAATTACTTCAATAACAATAGTAATTACAAAGAAAGGAATTGCATAATGAATTAAGTTGGGTATTTCAGGTACTTGCATATTCGTATTTTTTTTTGGTAAATTACAAAAATGAATAAATTATATTGAGCAAAATATACTTTTAAATATAAAAAAGTTATTATATTTGCACCCTTAAAAATAAACAAAATATTTAATTTATGAATCATTACGAAACTGTTTTCATTTTAAATCCCGTTTTATCTGATACTCAGATAAAGGAGACAGTACAAAAGTTCGAAGATTATTTAGTTTCCAAAGGAGCTGAAATAGTCGCTAAAGAAGATTGGGGCTTAAAGAAATTAGCGTATCCAATTCAAAAGAAAAAAAGTGGTTTTTATCACTTAATTGACTTTAAAATTGCAGGAGAAGAAATTGCTGCGTTTGAATTAGAGTTTAGAAGAGACGATAGCGTTATGCGTTATTTAACTGTAAAGCTAGACAAACATGCAGAAGCTTGGGCAGAAAAAAGAAGAGAACGTGTTAAATCTACTAAAAAATAAGAAATGGCATCCATAGAACAACAAGCAAAAGGTGGTAAATCTGCAGACGTTAGGTATTTAACGCCATTAGATATAGACACTAAAAAAGAAGCAAAATACTGTAGATTTAAGAAAAAAGGTATCAAGTATATCGATTATAAAGATGCAGACTTTTTAATGTATTTAGTAAACGAGCAAGGTAAAATTTTACCAAGACGTTTAACAGGAACATCATTAAAATATCAACGTAAAGTAGCGCAGGCAATTAAAAGATGTCGTCATTTAGCGTTAATGCCTTATGTTGGAGATTTACTAAAATAATAAAGACGTAAGACATGGAATTGATATTAAGACAAGACGTAGAAAACTTAGGATTTAAAGACGATGTTGTAGACGTTAAAAACGGATATGGTAGAAACTTTTTAATCCCAACTGGGCAAGCTGTTTTAGCTACTTCTTCTGCAAAGAAAGTTTTAGCAGAGAACTTAAAGCAAAGAGCTTATAAAGAATCTAAATTAATAGACGATGCTAACAAAATAGCAGAAGAAATTAAAGGATATGAAATTAAAATTACATCTAAAACTGGTTCAGGAGATAAATTATTTGGTTCTGTAAACAATATAGATTTAGCTGCAGCATTAGCAAAAGCAGGAACAGAAATTGATAAGAAATTTATTAAAGTTGTTGGTGGTTCTGTTAAAAGATTAGGTAAATACGAAGCTTCTGTAAGGTTACATAGAGCAGTAGTAGCAGATATTACTTTTGAAGTAGTTTCTGAATAATTTACTTTAAATTTATTAAAAAAAGCTCGTTAGAAATAACGGGCTTTTTTTTACTTCCAGCTTCCAACTTCCAACTTAAAATGAAATACAGACAACTCACCAAAGAACAATTCGAAAGTTTACACGAAGAATTTGCACGTTTTTTAGCATCACAAAGTATCGATGCAAAAGAATGGAACCAAATTAAAGCAGAAAAACCTGCAGTGGCAGAAGAAGAAATGAATATTTTTTCTGATGTTGTTTGGGACGACGTTTTAACCAAAGTTAAATATGTAGAGCATTTTTCGAAAACTTCTGCAAACCTTTTTAAATGCGACGAAGAGGAAATACACAGAATCGCTATTAAAATAAATTGGAACATCAATTTATTGGAACAAAAAGGATTTGAGTGGCTAATGCAAAATCCTATGGATAATTCTGTGGAGATATTTAAAGGCTCAAAACCTTATAATAACGAGAGAAATACAGAAATTTTCGATTTAATAGAAAAAGGAAGTTCTATTTCGCAAGGAGAAATTTTCGAGTATTTTAATCAGTTGATTTCTTAATTCTCCTGCAAGGTTTTAAAGACTTTGTAGGTATAAATTCTGATGTTTTTTTTGGAGCTATTCCTGCTTTCGCTACTCGCTTTTTTTGCCAGAAAACTGGCAAAAAAGAGCTCAAACAGACCACTCAATCAGGGCTAGACTTGTTTGCAAACTTTTTGTCAATTCCTTTCAGGTAAATGCTTGTAAAGTAAATACAATATGGATTCCTGTTGGAATTTATCTTGATCGAAGTCGAAAGGCAGGAATAACAAATTAACCCAACAACTTCAACAATTTATCCGTTCCAGAACTTGCAATATCACTAATAATCGTTAAATTGTTAAAATCGTTTTTAGAAACAGAAGGTTTTGGGTCTATAAAGTAAATGGCTGTATTGGGTTTTACGTAATTTACCAAACTTGCAGCAGGATACACTTGCATAGAGGTTCCAATAATTACTAAAATATCTGCGGTTTGGGTGATTTCTAAAGCTTTGTCTAACATAGGTACCATTTCTCCAAACCAAACAATATGTGGCCTTAACTGACTTTTATTTTTACATAAATCTCCTAAAACCAACTCTTTTTTCCATTCTAAAATATCATTTTCGTGCTTAGAACTTCTCACTTTTAATAATTCTCCATGTAAATGCGTAACATTCTTACTCCCAGCTCTTTCGTGTAAATCATCCACATTCTGAGTGATAATTTCAACATGAAAATCTTGCTCAAATGCAACTAAATTAAAATGCGCTTTGTTAGGGGAAACTTCTAATAACTGCTTTCTACGTTCATTATAAAAATTTAAAACCAATTTAGGATTTCTTGCAAAACCTTCTGGAGTTGCAACTTCCATAACATCATGCCCTTCCCACAAACCATCTGCATCTCTAAACGTATTTATGCCACTTTCCGCAGAAATTCCTGCACCTGTTAAAACAACTATTTTTTTCATCAATTAAAATGTTTTGTAAATTGTATTTAGAGTAAAAATAATAGTTTTAAGTTTGTTTTATGATAGATGAAAAATTATTAACCTATTTCGAAGGTTTTTTAACAGAAAAAAGAAAATCACTCTTCAAAAGAATTTTAGAAGACAGAACAAGACATTTTACAGTCGTTTTAGAGGATATTTATCAAGCACACAATGCAAGTGCAGTGGTTAGAACTTGCGATATTTTTGGAGTGCAAGATGTACACGCAATCGAAAATAAATACACAAATAAAGTTTCTAGACATGTTGCAAAGGGTTCTCAGAAATGGCTGAGTCAGTATAACTATAGAGAAGATGGAGATAACACAAAAGAATGTTTACATAAACTAAAACAAGAGGGTTATAAAATTATTGCAACCACGCCACACAACGATTCTTGTTTATTACAGGATTTTGATATTTCAAAAAAATCGGCTTTTGTATTTGGGGTAGAAAAGGAGGGAGTTTCCGAAACTGTGAAAGAACAAGCAGACGGATTTCTAAAAATACCAATGGTAGGTTTTACAGAAAGTTTAAATATTTCTGTAGCAGCTGCAATTATTTTACAAGATGTAACTACGAAACTTCGAAATTCTAATGTGAAATGGCAGTTATCAACAAAAGAAAAAGAAATTTTGTATTTTAATTGGGTAAAAAAGACCATTAAAAATGTCGATAAAATTGAAGAACGTTATCATCACAATTTAGAATAATGAACCCAAAAGTAGCAGAATACCAACATAAGAATAATACATATTTTTTTCATTTTTAAGGTGTAATTACTTTTCTAATTTATAAACAATTTAATACCATAGCTTTTTTATCTTTGCAATATGAGTGATTTTAAAAACCTATTTAAAACATTACAAGAAAGTTTAAAAAACGATGTGTTTGTAAAACTAACTTTAAGCAAGGCTTTAAGAAAGAGCGAAGGTTTGTTAAATGTGTATATGCGTTTACAAATTATTGAAGGAAAACAAGTTTTTGAGTTTAAATATCGTTATAAAAATGAAGAAAAATACAAGCATTTTTTTATAGAAGAAGCAATTGCAGAAATAAAAAAATTATTACTCAATACTTTTAGAACAGGAACTCTATTCACTTTAAACGAAGATTTAATTGTGTTAGTTTCTAAAAAGAAATTGGTTTCTTACCGAGAAAATTACCCAAGTTTTAAAAACAAGTTACCAGAAATTGCCCCTCAAAAATTATAATTTTATCTTTTTAAAGTAAATTGATCTTTAATATTCTGTATATCTTTTTCTGAAATATTTTTGGCAGATTTTTTTATTTTTTTTATAAAAGAAGCTACTTCCTCAACACTTGCTGGGCCTCCCAAATTTTGATTCTTATCATTAAAAGAATCTGTAATTAAATTTAAATTAGCATCTAAAATTACCCAAAAAGGCAAACCAGCTTTATCTCCACCATATTTTTTTAATAATTCTGTGGAACCAGGATTCTCTAAATGTTTATTTTTTTTAGATTCTTTAACTACAATAGGTACAATTACATAATTATTATTAAAGAATTCTCTAGTTCCTTTCGCTTTTATGTCTTTTGTCATTTTATGACACCAACCACACCAAGAAGCTTCAAATTTTATAAAAATAGCTTTTCCTTCTTTTTGAGCAGTTGTTTTTGCTTCGTTTAAAAGCTCGTCAGTAGATTTTTGAGAAAAAGCATTTAAAGAGATAAATGCAAATAAAAGAGTGTTAAGTGTTATTTTTTTTAAAACCATTGGGTATATTTTAGACATTAAAAGAAATACATTTATATTAAATATATTTAAAATATTTGTAACAGACAAACTTAAACTTTAAAAAAACTATTTTTTGTCACAAATGCAAAAATTTCTAATTTTTATTAGTTAAGTATTCAAAAAAAATATCACAAATAAAAACTTTTTGGTGTAATTTTTTATTTTTTAAAATACAAAGTAGTATTCGTGAATTTAACCTTTAAAAATTAAGAATTTCTTATAAAAATTAAACATATTTATCAATATTGATAAATTTTATTAAATTAACTTAAATTTTACAAGTATCCTTTGTATTTTAAAAAATAAAATTAAGATATTTGCATAACAAATAAAATTATGAACTTTATTCAATCACATCATCGTCATTTTTACAATTGCAATCAAGCGATTTAAAAATGTATTGAATAAAAATCAGCATATTTTAAAAACCCGTTTGAGCAAATCAAACGGGTTTTTATTTAAAATCTATTTGCTCAGGCATAAAAAAAATAAAAATAATGAGTAATTTAAGAATTGCAGTACAAAAGTCTGGTAGATTAAATGAAGATTCTATGAATATCTTAAAAGATATCGGAATTTCTATCGACAATGGAAAAGATCAATTAAAAGCAGCTGCCAGAAATTTTCCTGTGGAAGTTTTCTATTTAAGAAATGGCGATATTCCTCAATACTTACGAGATGGAGTAGTAGATGCCGCAATTATTGGAGAAAACATTTTAATAGAAAAAGGCAGTGATTTAGCCTTTATAGAACGTTTAGGATTCTCTAAATGTAAAGTTTCAATCGCTGTTCCAAAAGAATCGAAAGCAAATTCTTTAAAAGATTTAGACGGAAAAAGAATTGCAACTTCGTATCCAGAAACTGTAAGGAAATATTTAAAAGAATACAATTTAGACGCACAATTACATATTATTAATGGTTCTGTAGAAATTGCCCCAAATATTGGTTTGGCAGATGGAATTTGCGATATCGTTTCCAGTGGAAGTACTTTGTTTAAAAATGGATTAAAAGAGATTGAGGTTTTATTAAAATCGGAAGCAGTTTTGGCAGTTTCCCCACAAATTTCTAAGGAAAGAAAAGCGATATTAGATAAAATTCAGTTTAGAATTCAGTCCGTTTTAAAAGGTAGAGAATCTAAATACGTATTATTAAACGCACCAAATAATAAATTAGATAAAATTTTGTCTTTGTTACCAGGTATGCGAAGTCCTACAGTTTTGCCTTTGGCAGAAAAAGGTTGGAGCTCTGTGCATACAGTTGTTACTAAAAATAAATTTTGGGATATTATCGAAGATTTAAAAGCCAATGGAGCAGAAGGAATTTTAGTTTGTCCAATTGAAAAAATGGTGCTTTAATTTTTCGAAAGAAAAAATTAAAATATGTTGAACTTGTTTCAGCATCTAAAGTTTTAAAAGTTGAACAATTTTTTGGGCGTTTTAACGGGCTTTTCACTATATCTTTTTTCAAAAAAGAAAAAAGGATGCTGTTTCAATCCCTAACGCTCACGCAAGTTTAAAAACTTCCTGTAAGGTTTTTAAAACCTTGCAGGTCTAAAAATAAACAATAAATACCTACAAAGTTAACCTTGCAGGAAAAAGATAAAAAATGAATTTTATAAATAATCCACCAAAAAAAGATTGGAGTAAAATCTTAGAAAGACCTACAAAAACTGTCGAGGATATCGAAGGAATTGTAAATGAGGTTTTTATTGAAGTTCAAAAAGAGGGTGACAAAGCCATTTCTAAATACACGCAAAAGTTTGACGATGTTTCTTTAGAAAATAATATAGTTTCTGAAAATGAAATTAAAACAGCTATTTTAGAAGTTTCAAATGAATTAAAAGAAGCAATTAAAGTTGCCTACAAAAATATTACTGTTTTTCACAAAGCTCAAAAAACCGAAAAAGTTTCTGTAGAAACTACAAATGGAGTTTCTTGTTGGCAAGAAAAAAGACCCATTCAAAAAGTAGGTTTGTATATCCCTGGAGGAACTGCACCGCTTTTTTCAACAGTTTTAATGTTGGCGATTCCTGCTCAAATTGCTGGTTGTAAGGAAGTTGTATTATGTTCTCCACCAAATAAAGAAGGGAAAATTCACCCAGCAATCTTATTTACAGCTAATTTATGTGGCGTTACTAAAATTATTAAAGTTGGCGGAATTCAAGCTGTTGCAGGACTTACTTTCGGAACAGAAACAATACCACAAGTATATAAAATTTTCGGGCCAGGAAATCAATTTGTAACTGTTGCAAAACAATTAGCAACAAAATACGGAGTGGCCATAGATATGCCAGCAGGTCCAAGTGAATTATTAGTAGTTGCAGACGATACTGCAAATGCAAGTTATGTGGCTTCCGATTTATTGAGTCAGGCAGAACATGGAGCAGACAGTCAGGTTATTTTAGTTTCTACTTCAAAAAAGCTAATAAATAAAGTTTCGAATGAGATACAAAAACAACTCTTAAATTTGCCAAGAATAGCAATTGCTACAAAAGCCATTGCAAATTCTAAATCTATTTTTGTTAAAAATGATGCAATTGCTTTAGAGTTGATTAATAAATATGGCCCAGAACACTTTATTGTTTGTACAAATAATAACAATTTTTATATAAATCATATCGAAAATGCAGGTTCTGTATTTATTGGAAATTATACACCAGAAAGTGCAGGAGATTATGCATCAGGAACCAACCATACATTACCAACAAATGGGTTTAGTAAAGCGTATTCTGGCGTAAATTTAGATAGTTTTACAAAAAGTATTACTTTTCAAAAAATAACAAAAGAAGGAATTTTAAATATTGGAAATTCTATAGAGTTAATGGCAGAAGCAGAAGGTTTACAGGCTCATAAAAATGCAGTTTCAATTCGTTTAAAAGAGTTATAAAATTAGTGTAACATTTTTCGCAAAAACTAGTCTTTTAAGTATGAAATCAACCTTTAATATAAACAATTTAGTAAGGCAAAATATTAAGAATATTACACCTTATTCGTCAGCTAGAGATGAATATAAAGACATTTCTACTGATCAAATGATCTTTTTAGATGCCAATGAAAACCCTTTTGAAAATGGTGTAAATAGGTATCCTGATCCGCAACAAATTAGCGTAAAGAAAAACATTTCTAAATGTAAAAATATAGATGAAAAAAACATCCTTTTAGGAAATGGAAGTGACGAAGTTTTAGACTTAATTTTTAGAGCTTTCTGTGAGCCAAAAGAAGATAATGTAATAACATTGCCACCAACTTATGGAATGTACTCGGTTTTGGCAAATATCAACAATATAGAAAATAGAAAAATTTTATTAGATGAAGAGTTTCAACCTAAAATTGAAAAAATTCTAAGTGCGATTGATACTCATACAAAAATTTTATTTTTATGTTCACCAAATAATCCAACAGGAAATTGTTTTTCAGAAGATAAAGTAATTAAATTGCTAAAGAAATTTAACGGTTTGGTGGTTATAGATGAAGCGTATATCGATTTTTCTGAACAAGAAGGTTGGTTAAAAAAGATTAAAAAATTCCCGAATTTAATCATCACTCAAACACTGTCAAAAGCTTATGGTTTGGCAGGTATTCGATTAGGAGTTTGTTATGCATCAAAAGAAATTATTAAAATTCTAAATAACATAAAACCACCATACAATGTAAACGAGCTAACGCAGCAAAAAGCAGTAGAACGTTTACATAATTATGAAGATGTTAGAAATGAAATTTCACAACTAATTAGCGAAAGAAAAAGATTAAAATACGAATTAGAATGTTGTGTTAGTTATATTGAAAAAGTGTATCCTTCTGAAGGTAATTTTTTATTAATTAAGGTAGATGATGCCAATAAACGCTACAATCAATTATTAGAATATGGAGTTGTTGTTCGTAATAGAAGCACACAACCACTGTGTAAAAATTGTTTGAGAATTAGTGTTGGTATTTTAGAAGAAAATTTAAAATTGATTCGTGCTTTAAAGGCGATTCAGTAAAATAGAATAATCTTAAAATAAGTTTAGGATTATATAACAAAGTTATATGAAGAAAGTATTATTTATAGACAGAGATGGCACTTTGGTGTTAGAACCACCAGTAGATTATCAATTAGATAGTTTAGAAAAGTTAGAATATTACCCCAAAGTATTTCAATATATGGCAAAAATTGCCAAAGAATTAAACTACGAATTGGTAATGGTTACCAACCAAGATGGTTTAGGAACAGCTTCTTTTCCTGAAGATACTTTTTGGCCTGCTCAAAATAAAATTATAACTGCTTTCGAAAAAGAAGGCGTTGTTTTTTCTGAAATATTGATAGATAAAACCTTTCCACATGAAAATGCTCCAACACGAAAACCAAGAACAGGTTTACTAAAAAAGTATTTTTCTAAAGAGTATGATTTAGAAAATTCGTTTGTTTTAGGAGACAGAATTACAGACATGGAGTTGGCGAAGAATTTAGGGGCAAAAGGTATTTATTTATCTGAAGATCCAGAATTAGGAGCAGATGAAATAGAAACATCTAAACAAGAAATTTTAAACTGTATTGCATTAACAAGTACAGATTGGCAAGCAATTTATGAGTTTTTAAAGTTAGAAGATAGGGTTGCAGAAATTACCAGAAACACGAATGAAACGAAAATTTACATCAAACTAAATTTAGATGGTTCTGGAAAAAACAATATTTCTACAGGTTTACACTTTTTCGACCATATGTTAGACCAAATTGGGAGACATGGTGCTATGGATTTAACCATTAAAGTAGATGGCGATTTAGAAGTAGATGAACACCACACCATCGAAGATACCATGATTGCTTTTGGAGAATTGTTTAACAAAGCATTAGGCAATAAATTAGGAATTGAAAGATATGGTTTTTGTTTGCCAATGGACGATTGTTTAGCGCAAGTTGCAGTAGATTTTGGTGGAAGAAATTGGTTAGAATGGAATGCAGAATTTAAAAGAGAAAAAATAGGAGATATGCCAACAGAAATGTTTTTTCACTTGTTTAAATCGTTTACGGATGGTGCAAAATGTAATTTAAATATTAAAGCTGAAGGCGTTAACGAACATCATAAAATTGAAGGAATTTTTAAAGCTTTTGCAAAAGCAATGAAAATGGCTGTAAAAAGAGATTCAAATAAGATGTTTTTACCATCTACAAAAGGAATGCTTTAAAAGAGTGTTGAATTCTAAATTTTTAGTTTTAAGTGAGTTATGCTTAAAACTAAACACTAAAAATTAAAAACTAATTATGAAACTCATAATTATAAATTACGGAGCAGGAAATATAAAAAGCATTCAGTTTGCTTTTAAAAGATTAGGAGTGGAGGCTATTCTATCAAATAATATCGATGAAATTAGAAAGGCTGATAGAGTAATTTTTCCAGGAGTTGGAGAAGCAAGTTCTGCAATGAAAATGCTAAAAAAAAGCGGATTAGACAAAATTATTCCGACTTTAAAACAACCTGTTTTAGGCATTTGTTTAGGAATGCAATTAATGTGTAATTCATCTGAAGAAGGAAACACAAAAGGATTGGGTATTTTTAATGTAGATGTAAAAAGGTTTTCAAATGCAGTAAAAGTTCCACAAATGGGCTGGAATGTTATTTATGATTTAAAGTCAGATTTATTCAAAGAAATTAAAGACAAAGAATTTATGTATTTGGTACATAGTTTTTATGTAGAAAACTGTGTAGAATCGATTGCAACAACAGATTATGAAATTGAATATGCATCCGCTTTAAAAAAGGATAATTTTTACGGAGTTCAGTTTCATCCAGAGAAAAGTGGAGTAGAAGGAAGTAAGATTCTTGAAAATTTCTTAAAGTTAAAAGTTTAATATTAAATATTAGAATTCAGCTATGAAAAATCAAATAATATTAAGAACAAAAAACTTTGCTCTAGATTGTTGGAAGTTTTGTTTTAAAGTTCCAAAGTCAAGAGAATACAATGCTTTTGTAAATCAATTAATTAGAAGTTCAAGTTCAGTAGGTGCAAACTATAGAGCATCGCAAAGAGCAAAATCAACAGCAGATTTTATTAATAAATTAAAAATTGTTGAAGAAGAAGCTGATGAAAGTGTGTATTGGTTAGAAATTTTCGAAGAAGTTTCACCTCAATACGAAGAAGAAGTAATAAAATTGAAAAAAGAAGGTACTGAATTATTAGCTATTATTGTAGCATCTATAAATACAGCCAAAAGAAATCAAAAGAAAAATAATATTAGAAGTTAGATTTAAAATATTAAAGTTTAAATGTTTGTTACTTTTTTAACTTTTAATATCTAATATTCAACTTTTTATATTTAATATATAAAATATGAGAATAATACCAGCAATAGACATCATTGAAGGAAAATGTGTTCGACTCACAAAAGGCGATTACAATACAAAGAAGATTTATAACGAAAATCCGTTAGAAGTAGCCAAAGAATTTGAAGCTTCAGGAATCGAGTATTTACATGTTGTAGATTTAGATGGTGCAAAAGCGAGCGAGATTATCAATCATAAAGTTTTAGAACAAATTGCATCAAAAACCAACTTAAAAATTGATTTTGGTGGTGGTTTAAAGTCTGATAAAGATTTAGAAATTGCTTTTAATTCTGGTGCAAATCAAATTACAGGAGGTAGTATAGCTGTAAAAAATCCTACAATTTTCGAAAGTTGGATTTCTAGATATGGCTCCGAAAAAATTATTTTAGGTGCCGATTTTTATCCAGATAATTCTGGTGGAAAAATAGCAACCAATGGTTGGCAAGAAGAAAGTTCTTTGGCATTGATTCCTTTTATTGCAAATTATCAGAAAAAAGGAATTCAATATGTAATTTGTACAGATATTTCTAAAGACGGCATGTTACAAGGTCCGAGTTTTGAAATTTATAAGGAAATATTGTCAGTTAGAGCGCAGTCGAGAACTAATAATGACCTTTCAACTGCGTTAAAGGAGACAGGTCCATTAAAACTAATAGCATCTGGAGGAATTTCAACTTTTGATGAAATCCCAAAACTAGCAGAAAATGGTTGCGAAGGTGTAATTATTGGAAAAGCGATTTACGAAAATAAAATTAGCTTAAAACAGTTAGAAAAATTTATAGTTGATGGTTTATAGTTTGTAGTTGATGGTCTCTACTTTCAAAACCACAAACCAACAACCAACAACCAACAACCAAAGAGCAAATGTTAACAAAAAGAATAATACCTTGTTTAGATATTAAAAACGGAAGAACTGTAAAAGGTGTAAATTTCGTTAATTTAATTGATGCTGGAGATCCTGTAGCTTTAGCAAAACAATATGCTGATTTAGGTGCAGATGAATTAGTATTTCTCGATATTTCTGCCACTTTAGAGGGTAGAAAAACCATGAGAGAAATGGTTTTAAAAGTTGCAGAACAGGTAAATATTCCATTTACAGTAGGTGGTGGAATTTCTACTGTAGAAGATGTAGATGTATTGCTACAATGTGGTGCAGATAAGGTCTCTATAAACTCATCAGCAATAAAAAGACCAGAATTAATAAACGAATTGGTAGATAAATTTGGTAGCCAATGTGTGGTGGTTGCCATTGATGCGAAGCAAATTAAAGGAAAATGGTTTGTGCATTTGGCTGGAGGAACCATTCCTACAGATATTAATTTATTTGATTGGGCAAAAGAAGTCGAAAAACGTGGAGCAGGAGAAATACTATTTACTTCTATGAATAACGATGGAACCAAAGCTGGTTTTGCAAATGAAGCTTTGGCAAAATTATCAACTGAATTAAATATACCAATAATTGCTTCTGGTGGTGCAGGAACTGTGCAACATTTTATAGATACTTTTGTAGAAGGAAAATCGGACGCAGCTTTAGCAGCGAGTGTTTTTCATTTTGGCGAAATTCCTATTTTAGAATTAAAACAAAAATTAAAAGAGAATAATATTCCTGTAAGAATATAAATATTGGTTTTTAGTTAATGGTTACTGATTATTAGTATTATCGGTTAAAACCAAAAACTATCAACCAAAAACCAACAACTATAACTTATGAACATAGATTTCAATAAAAATAACGACGGATTAGTACCAGCAATCATTCAAGATGCCACCACAAAAAATGTGTTAATGTTGGGGTATATGAACGAAGAAGCTTTTACTAAAACACAAGAAACCAAAATAGTAACATTTTTCAGCAGAACTAAAGATAGACTTTGGACCAAAGGTGAAGAAAGTGGAAATGTGTTACATTTAGTCGACATGAAATTAGATTGCGATAACGATACTTTATTAATCTCTGTAAATCCAAAAGGACCAACGTGCCATAAAGGTTCAGATACTTGTTGGAACGAAAAAAATAATGCTAATTATGGCTTTTTTTCAACTTTAGAAAATGTAATCGCAGCAAGAATTGCGAATAAAAACACTAAAAAATCTTATGTGGCAAGTTTATTTGCAAAAGGCATTAATAAAGTCGCGCAAAAAGTAGGAGAGGAAGCTGTGGAAACCGTTATAGAAGCAATGGATACTAACGACGAATTGTTTTTATACGAATCTGCAGATTTACTGTTTCATTATTTAATGTTGTTGCAGGCAAAAGGTTTTACCTTAAAAGATATCGAAGCAGAATTGATGAAAAGACAAAAATGAAATTAGTTTTTCATAAAATTTAAAGTCACCAAATACATATCTTGTTTGGTTATTTTTGCTTTTAACCAAGCAAAGAAACTCATCATAAAAATAGCTTCTTTCTCTTTTCGAGTCTAGTTAAAAGAAGTTTCTACTTTGTCTTTAAAATCTTTACTGATACTAATTTCTGGGTTTTTATAATAGATTTCAATCAAACTTCATAAAAGAGATTATTTTCTATTGGTATAACTACTTCAAAAAAGAATTTAATAGATGCATTAATTTACATTAAAGACGATATTTCTGTTTTGGAAAATGTGTTTATAACTGTCACTCCAATTAAAGATTTGGTAAATAAAAATTCAAAAGATTTTAATGACCCTTTAACAATTTAAAACGCATCTTAACAACCCTTTAACGTAACAATACATTCATTTTTAGTAATTTAGAGGTGAACGAAAAAAAATAAATATTATGGGAATTATAAAAGATAATAAGAAATTTAAAAGAACAAAAAATCAAGATAACCCAACAAGCATACATCGTGATTTAAAAGAAAATAAAAAATTTGAGATAATAAACGAAACAATTGTAGAACAAAAAGAAAATAAATAAATTATTTGGTTAGTTAACGATAAAGCCTTCACAAATCTGTGAAGGTTTTTTTATTCTCAATTAAAATTGAAAAGGACTTAATTATAAATGGTAATTTCGCAACTTCTAATACGTAAAGTAATGAAAGCGAATAAATCTCAAATTTTAATTATTATAGCATTTATATCCATTTATGTTATTTGGGGTTCTACCTATTTATTTAACAAGGTTGCAGTAACCGAATTACCACCATTTTTTTTAGCTTGTATTCGTTTTTCCACAGCAGGAGTTTTAATGCTGTTAATTGCCAAAATCTTTGGCTTTAGTTTTAAAATCAATAAAAAGCAAATCTTAAATTCAGCCATTGCATCTTTATTTTTTTTAATTTTAGGAAATAGCGTTTTTGTTTGGGCTTTACAGTTTGTAGATAGTGGCTTTGCTGCGTTAATTGCCTCTACACAACCTTTATTTGTATTGTTAATTTTGCGTTTTATGGACAGAAAACCAATGCAAAAAAAATCGATTATTGGAGTTTGTTTAGGAATTACAGGAATGATTTTATTGGTAAGTCAAAAAGAATTAGTTACTTCAGAAGAAACCATTTTAGGAATCTTGGTAATGTTGGGCTGTGTTTTAGGTTGGAGTTATGGAGGTGTTTTTGTTTCGAAAGCAAGTTTACCAAAAAACTTCTTTGTAAGTACAGGAATACAAATGGTAATTGCTGGTGCTGTTTTAGGAATTTTAAGTCTTTTTTTTCAAGAAAATTGGACTTCTCCTTTCAACTGGAGTGCTAACGTTCAAATATCGATGTTACTATTAATTATTTTGGGCGGAATTGTCGCTTTTACAGCATTTAATTATTTATTAAAAGTAGTTTCAACCGAAAAAGTAGCAACTTCTGCTTATGTAAACCCTGTAATTGCTTTATTTATGGGATGGTATTTTTTAGATGAAAAAATCTCCCTACAATCTATAATTGCTTCTGCAATTTTATTAACAGGTGTTTATTTTATTACCTCCAGAAAAAGAAAAGTAAAAAATGTAACAGGAACTGCTAAAACTTAATTTTTTTTACTGTTGTTGGTTTTTAAATTATAATTTTTGGAATGAGTTCAACAAAAACATATCTACGCAAATTATTAAATCTGTAAACCTTTAACTTTACAACTCTAAAATAAAACTGTGCAAGCAAAAACAATACTAAAAGATTTTCCTAAATTATTAAAGAAAACAGGAAGCAATTGGATAGATAGTGGTCCTTTCGAATTAAGTGCCATTGTTGCCTATTATGCTATTTTATCTTTGCCTGCTTTAATCGTAATTATTTTAAATTTAGTAGGAAACATTTGGGGAAAAGAAATTGTGCAAGGAGAATTGTTAGACGAAATTACAAGTGCTGTCGGAATTCAAACAGCAGAATCTATAAGAGTAATGATGTTAGATAGAGGAGATGAATCTGTCTCTATTTTTACCACAATTATTGGTGTTGGAACACTTATTTATGGTGCAACAGGTGTTTTTTATCAACTACAAGCTGCGTTCGATAAAATATGGAAAGTAAAAGAAAATACAAATACAAACGGATTCTTAAAAATAATTTTCGATCGACTAAAAAGCTTTGGTTTCATTTTAATTATTGGTTTTTTATTGCTAATTAGTTTTGTCTTAACCGCTTTAATTAGTGCATTTAGCAGACGAATAGAAAAGTTTGTGCCAGATAATTTGTTTGAATATATCTATGTTGTAGATTTCTTAATGTCCATCTTATTTATTTATATGTTATTCGCAGCAATGTTTAAATATTTACCAAGTAAAAAAGTACGTTGGCGAGCCGTAAAAGTAGGAGCAGCTTTAACAGCCTTTTTATTTGCAATTGGTAAATATTTGTTGGCTTGGTATTTTAGTGAAATGGAGCCAGCATCTACTTATGGAGCAGCAGGTTCTGTAATTTTAATTATGTTGTGGGTTTCGTATTCGAGTTTAATTCTCTTTTTTGGAGCACATTTTACAAAAGTGTATGCAGATATGTATTTTGAATAACAAAGATGAAGAAATTTTAACTATATAATATTATGCAGCTTCTACATTTGGTAATTTATAACTCATAAAAGCACCTAAAAGTCCAAATAAGGATAAAACTAATAACACCAATTCTACAGACAATATTGAAGCTAAAGCACTAATTCCTCCAGTAACTAACAAAATTAAACCGATTATAGTATTGCTAACAGCTACATAATCTGTTCTTTTGTTTCCTTCAGCCATATTTATAACATAGGTTTTTCTTCCCAATCGAATACCACTATGTGCAATTCCTAAAAAGAAAAAAGCCACAGGATACAACCAAAAAACTTTCGAAAAGTCTGTAAATACTTCAATAATCACAAACATTCCAACACCTAAAATAGACGCTATTACCGTTGCAAAAGTCATCACATTTTTACTTGAAATATCTGCCATTTTTCCCCAAACTGGCGCACTTAAAATAGACGCAACTCCGTTTGCGATAATAAACAAGCCTAACAAATAACTTTCTTTACCAATATTTTCTTGTGCCAATAAAACATAAAAAGGAGCCGTTAAAGCCGAACATAATAAAAGAGAACGTGCAATAATAAAGTTCCTAAAATGAGCATCTTTTTTTACAATTTTAATTCTCTGTAAAACTTCTTTCCAAGTATCTTTATTTTCTTCAATGTCGCTTTTACATTCTTTTATTTTTGAATAAATAAATGCTGAAATCAACCACATAGAACTCGCAAAAACCAAAATTCCGCTATAAAATAGGAGAGAAGCATCGTTTTTAGATTTATACATTAAAAACAACCCAGCCAACAAAACTAAAACTCCTGAAACAGAAACTGTATATCCCTTTAATTTTCCACGTTTGTCTTTTGGAATTGTTTTCCCTAAAACATCTTTAGAACTAACAGAACATAAACTTCTTGACAGGCTAAAAATTATCAGAAATAAAATGATTAAACCTCCTGCAAGAACACCTTCAAAAAAATACGCGGTTAAACCAATTGCAAAAATGGAAACAAATTGTAAAATAGAACCAAAAACAAAAACCCACTTTCTTTTTGCCTTGGTTTTTATGTAACTTGCTAAAAATATTTGGGGCAACATAGAGCCAGATTCTCTAATTGGCACAATAAAACTAATCATATAAACTGGTGCGTTTATATAATTCATAATCCAAGCCAATACTGTTTTTGGGTTGCTTAAAGTGTCTCCTAATTTCGTAAAAATACTACTTATTAAAAGTAAAAAGTAATTTCTTGGCAAATGCTCATCAACATTTTTATCATCAGTATTAAAAAAGAAATATACTTTTTCTGAAATGGATTTTTTCATAGAACAAAATTAGTACTATAAAACCACTCACAAAAGTCTATTTTTAAATGTTGATGTGTTATTTGTTAGTTTTTAATCAATCCAAATTGATGTTGTATTCACAACTTTATGAATTACAAAACTTAAAATTTAAGAAATTAACTAGAATTGAATCCTATAAATTGCATCCAGCTTTAGTTGAATGTTGTCTGTTAAGTTATTAATTGGCTAAAGTCAAGATGCTTACATATATTTTACTATTGATTTTTTTTTATATTCTAATAATTTTATTCAAATAGAGACCTGTTAGGTTTTTAAAGTCTTAAATGTTTGAAAAACAAATGTTTATAAAGGGTGAACAGAGTTTTTTTTAATCAATCCAAATTGATTTTATATTTACAAATTCACGAATTCCATACCCAGAAAGTTCTCTTCCATAACCCGAATTTTTAATTCCACCAAAAGGCAATCTTGGGTCAGAAACCACTAATTTGTTTACAAAACTATTTCCAGCTTCTAATTGTAAAGCCACATTTTCTCCTCTTTTAGAATTGCCTGTAATTACACCAGAACCTAAACCAAATGTGGAATTATTTGCCAATTCTATTGCTTCTTCTTCGGTTTTCACTTTAATTACAGAAGCCACTGGACCAAAAAGTTCTTCATCAAAACCTGTCATTCCAGCTTTTAGGTCTGCCAAAATTGTTGCAGGATAATAAGCGCCCTTTCTGTCAGGAATTTTACCTCCTAAAACCAATTTACCTCCTTCTTTTATTGTTTTTTCTACTTGTTCGTGCAATTCATCTCTTAAATCTACTCTAGCCATGGGTCCATAATAAACATCTTCATTGGTAGGTTCTCCCATTTTTGCATCTTTCATTTTTTGTGTGAAGAGCTTTAGGAAATCATCATAAATCTCTTCCAAAACAATAAAACGCTTTGCAGCAATACAAGTTTGCCCGTTATTTTGTAAACGTCCGTAAGTTGCTAAATCTGTCGCTTTTTCTAAATCTGCATCTTCCAGAATGATGTATGCATCACTTCCACCTAATTCTAAAACGGTTTTCTTTAAATTTTCTCCGGCAATTTTTGCAACAGAACGTCCTGCAGGTTCGCTTCCTGTTAACGTTACTGCAACAATATTCTTATCTTCAATAATTTCTTTAATGTCTTTAGAATCTAAATTTAAGTTGGTAAAAACTCCTTCTGGAAAACCTGCTTTTTTAAATGCATTTTCCAAAGCAAAAGCACAACCTTGCACATTCGAAGCATGTTTTAAAATCCCAGTATTCCCTGTCGTAACAACTGGTATAGCAAAACGTATTACTTGATAAAAAGGAAAATTCCAAGGCATTACAGCCAAGATAACTCCCAAAGGTTTAAAAGTAACATAACTTTTTTTCGCTTCTGTTTTTACAGTTATATCTGCTAATAATTCTTCAATATTATCTGCATAATACCTACAAATTTTTGCACATTTTTCTATTTCTGCACGAGATTGCTTAATTATTTTACCCATTTCTTGAGTTGCTAATTGTGCATATTCTTCAATATTTTCTTCAAAAATACTGGCTAATTTATTCATTAATTTCGAACGTTCTTTAAAACTTGTTTTTTTCCAAGTTTTATAAGTTTCATTCGCTTTGGCTATTTTTTCTTTCGCTTCTGTCGAAGAAATTCTATCGTAACTTTTTATTTCTTCTTCTGTGGCAGGGTTTACTGTGGTTATCTTTTTCATTTTTTTTTTGAATCGTCTTATTTTATTACAAAAATAATTAAAACTATGCATTTTGCTTTAACTTCTAAAAAAATTTAATTGTAGATTTTTAAAATATTTTAGTTTTAGAGAGAAATTAAATGAATCTAGAAAATCGATAGGTAAACCAGTAATCTTGTTTTAATTTTTTATCAATAAAAAAATGAAAATAGATTAAATGAAAAAAATATTTTAATAAATACAATACAGTCACAAATTAAAAATAACAACGTTCTTACTACAACGAATAAAGTTTTGTAAGATATTACACTTACGAATAATGGCGATTTAATGTATAATCATTATCCATTTTTTAACCCAAAATAGGATAATGATTATGGATTTGAAAATTAAAAAAATTGAAACCTTTTTTAAATAAAGAGTAACATACTATAAGAACTACAGAGAACCATTATTTTAAGCAATGTTTTTAGAAGTTAGAAATGGTTAAAATAGAATTGTATGGAATTCAACAAAACTAGCTAATAATTTTAAAATAAATCAATTAATGTATTGTTTGTTAAAAATATCAAGTCATCTTTGCGACTTAATAAATATAATAACAATATTATGAGTAAAGGTACAGTAAAGTTTTTCAACGAAACTAAAGGTTTTGGATTTATCACTGAAGAAGGAGTTGAAAAAGATCATTTCGTACATGTTTCTGGTTTAGTAGACGAGATTCGTGAAGGAGATGCAGTTGAATTTGATTTGCAAGAAGGTAACAAAGGTTTAAACGCAGTAAACGTTAAAGTTATCTAATAACATACATACTTTCAAGTTTAAAAAGAAAGTTCATCAATTGATGAGCTTTTTTTTATACATTTTCTTTAAGTACAAACAAAAAAGAAAATAAATATTAACAAAAAGTGTCGTTATCTTTACACAAAATAATGTTACATGTTGTGTGTAATTAAAACGTACAATCTTAATAAACGGAAAAAATGAAATTTAAACCAGGAATTAACCACATTGAATTTTGGGTTTCTGACCTAGAAGAATCTGTAAAATTCTATAATGGATTTCTTAAAATAATTGGCTGGAAGCAGACTAATGAAAAATCTTTTACAAATGGTAATATAGAAATCTATTTAAATGAAGTGAAAAAGATAAAAAAAACAAAAAGTCTTGGTATAAGGCATTTATGTTTTCAAGCTGTAAAAAAAGAACAAGTTGACTTGGTTTATGAATATTTATCAAAAGAACAATCTAAAATTATTCGAAAGCCTATGTTTATGGGATATTCTAAAGAATACTATACAGTGGATTTTTTTGACCCTGATGGTCAAATTTTAGAAGTGGCACATACTCCAAATATGAGTTTTGAATAATAAAATTATCCTTATAGCTTTATAATATACTGAACTTTTGGAATATTTCAAAAAAATAGAATTGAAAAAAATTAATAATAAGTAGAATGCTGACTAATTTAAAAAACTATTTTTCTATTTATTGGAAGCGTTTTAAAGTGCTTATTACCATTAAGTAAAAGCATCTACAAAATAAAAATAAGTATGGCAAATCATAAAAAAGATCAACAAGATATTTTAGATAAATTGAATATAAAACAGCTAAATCCTATGCAAATAGAAGCGACTGCTGTTATTCAAAAGACAAATAATATCATTCTACTTTCTCCAACAGGAACAGGAAAAACATTGGCTTTTTTATTACCAATTATTAAAAATTTAGATCCTGAAAATACAGATATTCAAGTACTTATTTTAGTTCCCTCAAGAGAATTGGCAATTCAAATAGAACAAGTGGTTCGTGGAATGGGTTCTGGTTACAAAGTAAATGCAGTTTATGGTGGAAGACCCATGTCTAAAGATAAAATAGAATTAAAACACGTACCTGCAATTTTAATTGGAACTCCAGGAAGAATTTCCGATCATTTTGCCAACCAACGTTTTACAAGAGAAAGTATAAAAACCTTGGTTTTAGATGAGTTTGATAAGTCTTTAGAAGTTGGTTTCGAATATGAAATGAGACAAATTATAAGAAATTTACCTGCTGTAAGTAAACGCGTTTTAACCTCTGCAACACAGGGAGTTACCATACCAGATTTTGTTGGTTTAAAAGAGCCAAGAACCATTAATTATTTAAAAGGAAAAAAGGTTTCTAAATTAGAAATAAAAACGGTTATTTCTCCAGCAAAAAACAAACTAAATACACTTTTACATTTATTAAATCATTTGGGAAATCAGCAAGGAATTATCTTTTGTAATTTAAAAGATAGTATTAATAATGTGAGTATTTTTTTAGAGAACAAAAATATTAAACATGGTTGTTTTAGTGGAGGAATGGAGCAAAAAGACAGAGAACGTTCTTTAATAAAATTCAGTAATGGAACCAACCAAATTTTAATTGCGACAGATTTGGCAGCAAGAGGAATAGATGTTCCTGAAATGAATTACATTATTCATTACGAATTACCACAAGCTTTAGAAGAGTTTACGCACAGAAATGGGCGTACAGCAAGGGTTTCAGCAGAAGGTATTGCCTATGTAATTAAATGGAAAGACCAATTACTACCAGAATTTATTAAAGATGCAGAAATTGTAGATATTTCGAAACAAGCAGAAAGAAAAGCACCTTATTGGGAAACTGTATTTATTTCTGGTGGAAGAAAAGATAAGATTTCAAAAGGAGATATTGCTGGCTTATTTATTAAACAAGGGAAATTAAAAAGAGAGCAATTAGGAGCAATCGATTTAAAACAAGATTGTGCTTTTGTAGCAGTTCCATTAACTTTAGCAGAAGGTTTGGTTGAAAAATTAAACAATTCTCGTTTAAAGAAAAAGAAAGTTAGAATGTATATTGTTTAATATTGTTTTTTTTAGTTTAAAAGAAAATTATTTTATCATTCCTGTGAAGACAGAAATCCATATTAGGTAAATTATACTTAATGATATTCTTCGACAGGCTCAGAAAGACATTTTACATTTTCAAATATCTACTAATTTCAAAAATTAATTACGAATACAAAATCAAAAACACACCTAATAAAATCCCAAATAGTGGTACTAATTTTTTACGCTTATTTTGTTCTTTAAAAATCAAACCTCCAACAACAACTGCGATTAAAATTTGACTTCTCTTTATCGCAGATAATAACATAATTAATGCTTCTGGGTCTTGTAAGGCCTTAAAATAGAAATAATCCGCAGTTTGTAATAAAACGCCAACAGCAATAATTGTCCACCTAAATTTAAATGCTTTTCGCTTTTCAGCATAAGGAAACCACGTGATTAATAAAATTATCAATAGAATTAAAATCGTATAAAAACAAAACCAAAACTGTAAAGTTTGTGGGTTTAATACTAAATTCTGAATTAAAAACTTGTCATACAAACCACTAGAAGCTCCTAAAAAAGTAGCCCCAATAATGGCTAAAATCCATTTATTTTTTTTAAAGATAATGCCTTCTTTTTTTCCGATTTTAGAGTAAAGTAATACTGAAAAAATTATCAAGAAAAAACCAATCCATTGAAAAGAATTCGGCTGTTCGTTATAAATTAAAATCGCACCAATAAATGTAAAAAAAGGTCCAGCAGAACGAATTGGAGTGACAATTGTTAATGGCAAATGTTTTAAAGCTGCATAGGCTAAAATCCAAGAAGCAGCCATTATTATCGATTTTATAAAAATAAAACCATGCGTTTGCCATGGAAGATTGGTAATATAAAACCCTATTTCTTTAAAATATTCAGAATTGTATTTAGAGCCAATAAAAAACGGAATAAATAGCAAGAAACCAGAAAGTAAAGTTCCCAAAAGTACTGGAAATACTTCATTTCCTTGCACAGCATGTTTTTTACACAAATTGTGTAATCCTAAGAAAAGTGCGGCTAATAAGCCTAAATACATCCACATAATGCGCGCGAAGATAGTTTTTTGTGTTGTTTTTTGAGGCGTTTTTTTTCTATAAAATTTGTGAAGGAAAAGACTTCGACAGGCACATCTTAATACCATTTTCTAACAAGCTTAGAAACGTGAGTTCGATTTAAGAAATAATAGATAACTATATCACGTTAGAAAAATCTTTTTACTTCTAATTTTAGTTTGCTTAAAAAATATGTAAAATTTAAAAAGTATGTCGCTTCTCATCTACAACAGAAGCTTTTAATAACAAATTAAATTCTTTAATACTATCAAAATTATTGGCAATTGCTTTAGAAACTGCAACTCCAGAAATACCCGTTTCTAAAATTTCGGGCACATCTTTTGTGGCAATGTCTCCAAAACCAAGAATAGGAGTTTCCGTTTTTAAAACATCAATAATTGTATAAAAACCAGCCAAACCTAAAACTTTGGTTTGTTTATTTTCTAAAGATGAATTCCTAAAAGGACTTAAAATAACATAATCGAACTCGTTTTTAATTAATTTTTGGCATTCTTGTAAACTATTGGCAGTTCCTCCAACAATTTGCCAAGTGTATAAGTAAATTCTCACAGAAGTCGAGTAGGAGTTTGTATTTTCGAAATGTACACCATCTGCTTTTACTTCTTTGGCTATTTTATAATGTTCTTTTATAATGAAACGCGTTTGAAAATGAGCCGTTATCTTGCGAGCTTCTTTTGCCACTTCTAAAAGTTGCTTTTTAAAAACATTTTCCAAGTTCAATTGTACCAATTCAGCACCAGAAGTACAAGCTTTTTGAATTTTTTCTAAAATCTCTCTAGAAGTTTTTCCTTCAACAATAAAATGTAATTTTGGAATGGTCATGAATAATTTTTTGAATAAAATAAAGAAAAATAAAATAATTAGGTAGAAACAACTTTAGCAAACTGCATAAAATAATCTTCAAAACGTCTTAAAGCCGGACTCATTTTCTGTGAGTACATTACAAACTGACATTTAGAAATACTCTGGGTAATAGATAAAACTTCTGCAGAATAGTTTTTTTGAGCTAAAAAATCCGCATCATCTATACTAAAAATTTTAGTCTGTGTTGTATTTACCCCTTCTAATAACAATAATTTATGCATTATTTTTGGTGTAGCAATTAAAACATCTACACCTTCGAAAATCTCCGACTTTAACAAATCGATATGTTCTCTTTCATTTGCCACATAAACACGTAAAGAAGAAGACCTTGTGTATTTTAAAAACACATAATATAATTCCAACGCTTTATCATTATTTTCTACCAAAACAATGGCTCTTGGTGCTGTACCAACTTCTTCACACTTTAATTTATTTAAAGTTGTAAGTATTAAAGTAGTTGTTTTTCCACTATTTTCTAATGCAGTACAAAAAACATTCGTACCACTTTTAATGGTAGAAATACTCGCTTTTTGAAATGGAGTAGGAGCTGTTATTTCGAACGTTGCTAACTTTTCTTTAAGATGAGGATGTAATTTTCTAAAAGGCATAAAAATAGAACTGATTATTTACTTGAACAATTCCTGCAAAGATACAATTAAATTGAAGTTTCTACTTTTAAGATTTATAGATTCAATTATAAATTATAGCTAAATAAAAAGAAAATTATAGAAGAATTTTATTTTATACTGTTAAATTTGCTTCAGAAGTTTTAATTTGAATAATATAGAAATGAAGAAATTCAAAATCGTTATAGCAATACTTATTTTTTTAGTAGGAATAATTAATTGTCAAGAAAAAAAAGAAATTATTGTAAGTAAAACCTATAAAGAAGCCAAAGACCCATCTCCAGTAAAAACAGAAGATTGGTCTTCTGTAAAAAAAGGACTGCATGCCTCAATTGTTTCTACAGACATTCGTTTTGTAAAAAGTGTAATTCCAAAAGTTAAAACAAAAACGTCTTGGAGTGGTACAGCTTGGAAAGGAGAAAGAATTTCTGTTCAATTAGTACTTTGGAGCAACGATTCTCTAAATAAAGTACAAACAAATGTTTCCGATTTTAAATCGAATTCAGGTGCTTTATTACCTGCTAAAATTGCAAAAACACACTTCGTAAAATATGTAATTACAGATGAATTTGCAGGCGGTTGTGGCTATAGAAAACCAGAAGACTTTGCATCTTCTTTAGCTGCAGATGCTTTTGAAAATATAAACTCTTATGCTGTAGAAGCACAAGCAACAAGACCTATTTGGGTAACCATAGATGTACCTAAAAATGCTAAAGCAAGTACATATAAAAGTAAAATTACATTAAATATTCAAGGTCAAAAAAACCAAACATTTACGATTAACTTAAAAGTTATCGATAAAACGTTACCAAAAGGAACAGATTGGAAATTTCACCTCGATTTATGGCAAAATCCCTACGCAGTTGCGAGGTATTATAATGTAAAACCTTGGTCTAAAGAGCATTGGAATTTACTAAAACCTTTAATGAAAAGACTTGCCAATGCTGGCCAAAAAGTAATTACGGTTTCATTAAATAAACGTCCTTGGGGAGGGCAAACCTACGACCCATTTGAAACAATGATTATTTGGAAAAAGAAAACAAACGGTTCTTGGGAATACGATTTTACTGTTTTTGATAACTGGGTGCAATTTATGATGGATTTAGGCGTAAAAAAACAAATTAGTTGTTACTCAATGGTGCCTTGGGGAAATGAGTTTTATTACTTAGATGAAACTCAAAACAAAGAAATTAAAATAAAAGCGGCTCCTGGAACCAAAGAATATGAAAATTTATGGATTCCATTCTTAACAAAATTTAAAGCACATTTAGTAAAAAAGGGCTGGAACAACATTACTCGAATTGCAATGGATGAAAGAGGTCCAAAAGAAATGAAAGAGATGTTAAAATTACTAAATAAATATGCACCTGAATTTGGTGTCTCTTTTGCAGACAACCATAAGAGTTATAAATTATATCCAAACGAATTAAAAGACATGTCTTTGGCTTTTGGAAGTCCTGTCGATCCAGAAGATTTAATATTAAGACGTAAAAAAAACTATGTTAGCACACATTATGTATGTTGTTCAGACGGGTTTCCAAATACATTTACCTTTTCTCCACCAGCAGAAGGTGTGTTTATTGGCTGGTACACAATGGCTGCAAATTTCGATGGTTTTTTAAGATGGGCTTACAATAGTTGGGTAGAAAAACCATTATTAGATTCAAGATTTAGAGCATGGCCAGCAGGAGACACCTACCAAGTATATCCTGGAAATAGAAGTTCTATACGTTTCGAAACTTTACGAGAAGGTATCGAAGATGCAGAGAAAATTAGAATTTTAAGAGAGGAATTTCAACAAAAAGAAATGCAAGAAGAATTAAAAGAATTAAACGATTTAGTGGCTAAATTTAATATTACAGAAAAACCAAATAATTTAGAGCAAATGCTTAAAGACGCTAAAGAAAAATTGAATGCTTTAGCAGAGAAATAAAGTTTTTAGATAAAAGTAAAGTTGCTGGAAATAAATTAAATAATTATATATTACTAATACCATTTTGTTTTGAAATTACTGTAAAAGAAAAAAATAATTTTGTTCTATCTACAAAAAAGAAAAACAGAGCATAGCCTTAGCTCAATGTTATTAAATTATGGTATTTTTTTATTTTGAAGTAAAGAAGAAAAAAGCATATTTTATTACGATAATTTTAGTGAAGAAATAGTACAATACTTTTAAAAAGCAACAAAACTATAGCCCAAACCAACAAAAAATCGCATTTGGTTAATGTCGTTTACAAAAGAAGCATCTATAATTATAGGACCTAAAACCGAATTGTAAGAAGCCGTAAGTCCTGTTGAAAAAATAAGACCAGTTTGTTGCTCTATATCATTCCAGTTAGATGTTATGTTTGTAAAGTTCTTTAAATAATTAGAAAAAGTATTATTTCCAAAAAGAACCAAATCTAAATGTGGAGTTATAAATAATTTCTTTTGAAACGCATATTGAAAAGAAATATCTACTTTTAAAAACTGGCTCGCTAAAGCTTCGCCATCTTTTAGTCCAGGAACAATAAAACTACCACCTCTTGCTATCGAGGCATTTCCTCCCAAAAAATAAGAGGGACCAACATTATAATCTGTAAAAGAAAGTTTATCTTCTTTTACAATATCTTCAAAAATAAAACCGCCAGTAACACCTGCAATAAGTGTAGATTTTGGTGAAAACGAAAACCTGTTAGATGTTAAAAAAGATAATTTATGATAATTAGCAAGAGATCCTTTTAGTTTAATATATTCTTGGTTATCAAACGAAAAAATATCAACATTTAAAATATTATCTAAAGATCGTTTATAATTTATGGCAACAAAAGAACCTTTGGTTGCAAAATATTGTTTATTTATGGTATTAAAATTAAACCTTAAAGTTGCCAAATAATTTTGATAACGATACCTACTAATACTATTTTCTTTAACAGAAGATACCTCAATAGGCACTTGAGGCCTTAAAGTTGTGTTTTCGTATTCAATACCTAAACCTATATAACTTTTTAAAGAACTCAAGTTTCGGTTCAATTGGCTTTTTACTTGCTGGAATCGATATTTATAATCTTCGGTTTTAAAACCAGCTGTGTACAAACCTTGTCTATAATTATTCGCATACAATTCAGTTCGCGTCCACCAATTCTTATTCTTTCCTATTATATTTTGATGTTGCAATCTAATTTTCGGATTCTTCGCTAAATCTATGGTAATTAAAGATCTCGAAGATTTACCTATTAAATTTCGTCCTGTATAATTTAAAATTAGTCCTGCACCCAATTCATTATTATAATGTATAGCACCTTTAATTTGATGATTTGCATTTTCTAATCCATTCAAATAAAGAGTTGTTTTATTATCTTTATCAAAAAGCCTATATTTTATTTGCTGAAACAAAGCAGTACCCATGGCAGTATTAATACCCTTGGCGATGTCTGTTTTCGAATATTTCTTACCTTTTGTAAGGTTTGTACGCGCTTTAATTAAGTTTAAATGGTCTTTATAAATACCATTGTACACAATAGTATCTAAAGAAATAGAGTCTTTTGCGATGGGTACACTTATTGTTCTTTGTTTAAACTTTTTAAGTTGTTTAGAAATTTTAATCAGTTGAGAAAGTTTTGCTGTTAAAGCGATTTTTCCCTGCTCATAAATGTTTAAAGTCTGTCCAAAATCGGCTGTTCCATAAGTAATATTAGATCTATGACTCAACAAAATATCACACAATGCTCTATTTGCAGGGTTTTTAATATTACTGGCAATCATACCCGATTGAAACAATAAAGATTGCAAATTATCTAAACGTTCTTTAGGTAACATTCCATTACCAACATCGCTTCCAATAATAAAATCTGCTCCCATTCTTTTAGCAACATCTACTGGAAAATTATTAAGAATTCCACCATCAATTAACAAGGTGTTTTTATAAGGAACAGCAGAAAAAACGCCAGGAATAGACATGCTAGAACGCATTGCTAAAGCCAAAGAACCACTACTTAAAACCACCTCTTTTCCATCCACAATATCTGTTGCAATTGCACGAAAAGGAATAGGAAGCTCATCAAAATTAGAAATATGATAAACAGGAAAAGTAATAGAAGTTAAAAAGTTTCTTAGATTTTGGTCGCTTAAGATAAACGGATTTATTTTAACTTTTCCCTTAACAATTGCTGCACTTATTAAATATTGATTAAACTCACTCTTTTCTTCGTTACTTACATTATCTAAAGAGAGACTACCACCAATAAGATTGTTCCATTCTATGTTTTTAGCCAAATCTGCAATTTCATTACCAGAATATCCCATAGCGTACAAGCCACCCACAATACTTCCCATACTATTGCCTACAATTAAATCTGGTACAATACCAAGAGAATCTAATTTTTGCAATAAAGGAATGTGTGCAACACCTTTTGCACCACCACCACTTAAAACCAATGCTACTTTGGGTTTCTTTTCTTGTGCCAGCAAAGTAGAGAAGGAGAGTAGAAGCGTAATTAAGAATGTAAAAAATTTAAGCATGTGCAAATATAGAGAATAATTGGTTTTTTGTTGATAGAAAGAATCATAAACTAAGAGTGTAGATTCAAGTACCAAGTGCAAGTTTTTGATTTTGTTTAATAAATTGATAAAAAACCTCTTTAGGGGTTCTGTATCCTAACTTTTTTCTTGGTCTATTATTGAGTTTTTTTACCGTTTCAAAAATATCCTTTTGTTTGACATTATCCAAGTGGTGTTTATGAAAAAGGAAAACCTGAAAGAAGTTATAATAGTAAAAAGAAAAAGGTCGTAACTGCGGTAGAATTAACTGATAAAGGAAAAATAAAAAGAATGTATGCCTTGAAAATAGATAATTTTTCAGCCAAAGAATTAGAGAAAATATTTACCAAACATATTGATGAAAATGCAACAATAACAACTTAAATATCTTTGATAATTTAATTCAAAGAATGGTCAAATCTGATAAAATGTATCAAAACAAAATTATATGTTCTTAACTACTGACCTCAATTCTTTTAATTCTGAATATTACACTTGAAAAGAACATTCATTCCAGCAATATTTTGAAATAGGTCGAGTACTTGTAATTTTCGTTCATCTAAAACAAGTCTGAAATGGCAACTCAACCAAATTGCATAGCTTTTAGTTTGTTTTTGTGTTTTTTCAAGTTCCACTTATTTTACTAATCTATTTTTACGTTTTGTCTCGACAACTAGTAAAACTTGAGTATCTAACAAATTATTATTAAGACGAAAAAAGAAAACAGTCCGTTTCTAAAATCGTAGGTCGAAAACCATTATAAGTCTTAAAATATATTTCGTCATATTTATTATTTTCAGAATATGCAAGTCGATTTAAAAGTGGAATTATAAATTTAGTTTAACTTCTCTTTCAGTTCTAATGATTGTTAAACCATTTTTGTAAGAGTTAAAATTCTAGTTCTATAGACGGACCAGTTTTACTTATGCCTTTTACATAATCTTTATTTTCGATTTTAAATAGGTCTGCATTAAGCCCCCATGGATCTTTCTCTTCTAAGTCTAAGTAACTAGATTTTATGGTTATCTTTTTATTAATAATTAATTTATTATCCTCATAAATTTCATAGTAAAAAACCTTTTCTTTACCTATGTCTTCAATATTATCTTCGTAGGGAGAAAATCTTATATAAAACTTATTATTTGCATTAATTTTCAATTTTATAGGTTCTCCGTTTGTAGATATAGTTGAAATGGTATAAAATATTATACTTTCCTTATTATTATTTATTTTTTTATATACTTTTACAGATATATTTCTTTCTTTTTTAGATATATTTGTAATTGCAATTTCATAAGGAGGGTAAGAGTTTGATATTCCTTTATTACAACTAATCATTAAAAAAGCTAAAATTATGAAACATAAATAACTACTAATTTTTTCCATTTTTTACTTATTTATATTTTTTTCTTGTGAAAAAGAAGATTTAGATTCTTCTTCTGAAATCTTCTTCTTCTGAAATCAAAGATACTAAAAACATAGATAATACGAAAGATAAAATAAAAGAAGCTATTTCTTTTTTGAATACTAATTTTGTTTCTCAATCTATTTCAAAAGCAAAAGGCTTCAGTAAAAAAGAGAGTTTAGATAAATATTCTAACAAGAAAATAGAGATTATTCATGAATTAAATGATGAAGACGGAAATCCTTTTCTAAAATTAATTTGTTTTAAACCAAGTGGATATGCTTTAATAAGTAATTTAAAAAACGTGCCAAACCCACCTGTTTTATTTTATTCCCAAGAAAAATTTGATAAGGGGTCTGTTAGCCCTGCCTTGGTATCGTATGTGCAAGAATTTATATTAACTCATTCCAAAGATTCTCGTGCTCCTGATGATAATGAAGATGGAAATGGAGATGGATCATGGGATGATGGAAGAGATACAGGAGGTTCAGGTGATCCGAGAGACAGCCCTTATTATAACAAGGAAACCGTACTAAACACATGGGCAGAAACTATAGAAAAAGGACCTTTATTATCTACCTATTGGCATCAAAGTCTTCCATATAGTAAAACTATTGAAAAATTTGAAGGAAAAGATACTAAAGTAGGTTGTGTTGCTATTGCTGTAGGGCAAATTATGAATTATAATAGAAAAAACAATCTAAAAAATTATAATTGGGATAAAATAAATGTAAATGCTGAAGATGGAAAACTTAAAACAGATGATTTACCTAATTTTTTGCGTGATGTGGCAGAAGGGGTTCGTATGACATATGGAACAACAGAATCATCTTCAGATTTTGGGAAAGCTTTATCTTATTTTGGAAAAGCAGGTTATTCTCAAAGATGGTATAATTATGATTATAATATTTTCAAAAAATTTATTGATAATAATAAGCCCATATATATTAGTGCTTCTAATAAAAGAAAAGGTGTTTATTTTATAATTAGATGGGGGTGGAGTTATACTGGTCATGCTTGGGTAGGAGATGGTTATAAAATAATTAAACAAATGGAAAAAGTAAAAGTTGATAGAGGAAATAAAGGTGGTATTAGTTATGTGAATCGTGTTTTTTCAACCTCGCAATATATACATATGAACTGGGGATGGGGTAAATATTATCAAAGTTCCAGTAAAGGAGGTGGTTGGTGTACGTATAATTATTTAAAAAGCCCCACCAATTCTCCTGAATATAAATGGAATAAAAAAATGATTACTTATTAAAAATTACACAAAAAAATAATAAAAAAAAACCTCACTAAATTTAGTGAGGTTTTTTAGAACTTGTCAACACTTTTCGTGCGATAATCTTACTAATTCATCTTAAAGAAAGTTTTCAGTTTTCACCAATTTTCATAATTGACGGATTTTAGGTAAAATTCGTTTTAGTTTTTCAGGCTCGGTAACTTGTTTGGCAATTTCAAACGCAATTTTTTTCATTCAGCAGTTTTTTTCGTATTCTGACTAACGTAAAATTATATCACTGATTTACAGTTATTTGAAAATTATCATTAGTCAATCCAAATTTATTAATTTGTTTTCTAATTTTTGAATCAAATCATCAGTTTGCCCAACAGCTACCCAATGACTACGGCTACCGATATCAATGCCAGCGGCATTTTTATTGACTACATCTAAACTAATTTGTTCTTCCATACTATTATAGATTTAAAAAGCTCTAAGAGAATGTGCTTTAGGCCGTAGAAATTATTCTGAACGGGATTACACCAAGTGTATCGCCAATGTACTGATGGCAAACATTCTAACCAGGGTTGCGCTCGTGCTTACATAAAAGCAACACTTTGAAAAACGGTCTTGCAAAGAGCTAAAGTTAATAAGCATAAAATTACGAAGTTTACGTTAGCCAACGTAGGGTCTATGAGGGATTGCTTATAGCGTTATTGTGGGCTGTTTTTATTCCGTTGGCATTTTTGACATATCCATATAGAACATTTCCCAAGTGTGTCCATCTAAATCTTCGATTGTTCGTTGTTGCATAAACCCATAATCCCTTAATTCGTTGGGTTCTATGCCACCTGCTTTTAATCCGTTTTCCAAGATTTCATTCATTTCATCTATACTATCAGCAGATAAAGAATAAAGTCCGGCAATATTCGCTTTTGTGTCTGCAATAGGTTTGGTTGCAAAAGTTGAAAACTTTTCGTGTGCCATTAGCATTACGTAAATAGTATCGCTCCATACCATACATTTTGTGGTATCGTCTGAAAATTGAGGATTGTTCGTAAATCCCAATGCAGTATAAAACGCCATTGATTTGTTCACGTCTTTTACCGCTAAATTGATAAAAATTTGTTTTGCCATTTTATTTCGATTTTTAGTTTATTGTTTGAATTTTGTTTTTATAATAGTAAGATAGTGCAAGTATGCCCAAGAAGGCCAAAGGCATCATCATATAACCGATGTTTTTATCTACACAAGCGTGGCTGATGAACGCAAAAATAAGTGTAAATGAAAGTCCTGAATATGCCCATTCTTTAAGCTTTTCAGGTGTTTTTGGGTAAACAATCGCAATAACTCCAAGGACTTTTGCTATCGCTAAAGCGTATGCGAAATAATCGGGATAGCCCAAAGCTTTTGTTCCGATTGTCATATACTCTGGTGCAAAAACCCAAGTACTCATAGGCATAACGGCTTCCCAAAGTGCTATAATAATGGTAGCCGTCCAAAAAATGATTTTAGCTTTTTTCATTGTCTTTATGATTTTAAAAGTTTTGCTAAATGGTTTAATGTGGCTGTAAACCCTTCTTTGAAGCCCATTTGTATGTGCATCTCAAGGTCAGCAAGTTTTGCGTGTTTGATAGAAATCTTTACCATTGTAATACCATCAGCTTCGCTAAAGTCCAAGTTCCAATTGGCAGAAGGCATTTGCTCATTAATGTTTTCGTCCTTATCCGCAAAAGCGTCCTTGAATTGGAAATTGTCCTTGGGTGAAATTGACGTAAAGTCTTGAATGGACCAATGTTCCTCGCCTTCTGGGCCGACCATTGCGTAAAATCTTCGTCCGCCTTCTTCAAAGTTCATATACTTTGTTCTTGATTTCCAAGGATGCGGTGCCCACCATTGGTCAAGGATTTCCTGTTTTGTAAAAGCATCCCAAACCATGGGTTGGTCTGCATCAAATTCTCGGTTTACAAAAACGGTACTCGTTTTTTTGTCGACAGTAAAGTCGAATAACAGATTATTTTTCATTTTTCTTGTTTTTAAAATATTACTAATTTATTCATCGTTAAGAGAGTTTATTCCCTTTTCTTTTAAGGAAATCAAATGCTCCTTCATTGCCTGTATTTGTTCTTTTGGATGCCCTTGCCATTTAGTAATTTCACCTACTACTAAAAATGGTTCTTCAGAACGATAAGACATTGTAGGATTTCCTTCAAATTTTTTATCAGTTAAATCTGGGTCATTTTCAATCATACCCGTCGGTTCAACTAAATATATTCTCTCATAACCATTACCTAATGCTAATTCAGCTGCCCAAATAGCAGCATCTACAGTTGCAGACAAAAAAATGTACTTTGCTTCCTTTTGTTGCCCATAATTAGAATTGTATCCAACTTTAATTAAATCCCCCAACTTTAAATCGGCTTTTGTGCCATGAAAGTAAGTTTGTTGGAATGGACGATGTACTGTAAAGGATTGCACCTTACTTTTTAATGTTCCAGTTTTATTAAGTCGACCTGAATTATCTTTATTATTCATTTTGTAATTTTAAGATGTTATATCTTTTTCAGAATTTTTTCAAAAGTGTTCAAGTTGCGGGAAGTGAATTTGTCCTTTAAATTTTTACGACCCAAAATTTTTCCAAATTCAGAACCCAATGTATTTCCTTTTGGGACTTTCCAATAAAAATTGCTTGCTATAATAAGAGCATTTTCTCCATCAATTTTTTCGACATTTTCATATGTTTCCATTAAAGTATTTTCAATTTCTTTTACGCCTACAAAGCTGTAAATGTGAAAATCGGGATGCTTTTCAAAAGGGTTTTTGTGAAAAATTGTCTCAATCTCCATTTTGTTTTTTAAGAACAAAAAGGCTTCATAACTAAAGTAAGCGGACATTGCATTTTCCAATAAAGCTTTTAACTCATTTTTACCTTTGGCGGAAGTGAACAAGATATTGCCCGAAGCCAATACCGATAATACATTTTCCATTCCTGCCTTCTCAAATACAGCGCAAGCTTCTGCCATTTTCATATTAGTTCCCTTGACATTTACCCCCCGCAGAAAAGCACAATACGTTTTACGTTCCATATCTTCTTGTTTTAAGTCTTTTCGGTATATGTCTTAAAATTATCAAGAATAGCTTGCCATCCCTCTTTTTGCATTTCAACTGGGTTTTCGCTTTCAGGCTCAAAGACTACTATTATTTCAGTTTGGTTATTCAGTTTATTAAATTTTACATTAGCAGTTCTACCACCAAATTCATAAGTAAATTCTTTACCCTCAGTAACTTTGGTATATATAGCTTCAAAGTCAAACCCAAAACTACCATCTATTGCTTCCATTCTTGCTTTATATTCACCTCCAACCTTTAAATCATTAGTAGCATTTGGGCAATGCCAAGATGGGTCTGCAAAATTCCAATTGACAATGTGTTTTGGGTTAGTGTAGTAATCCCAAACTTTTTTCACGTCTGCCTCTATGGTTGCAGACACCTTAATCTCATTTTTCATCTTTTTTGTTTTTAAGTGTTGATAATAAATTGTCTAATTGTCCAAAACGGTTTTCCCAAATTTTTCTAAACTGTTCCAACCATTTATCGATTTCTTTCATCTTATCGATTTTCAACTCGTAGTAGATTTCTCGACCTTGTTGGTTTGCTTCTACGAGTTCACATTCGTTCAAAATCTGAATGTGTTTGGAAATGGTAGGTCGTGCTGCATCAAAATTTTCGGCGATTGCTCCTGCTGTCATTGTTTGTGATGTTAGCAATACCAAAATCGCTCGTCTTGTTGGGTCGGAAATTGCTTGAAAAATGTCTCTTCTTAATTTCATTATGAAGTTATTTGACTACAAACATATGTGAAGTTATTTAACTACGCAAATATTTTTCATTTTTTTTGCAGGAAGTAAAAATTTAGTTGGAATTGTTAATACAGTTGTACTTAAATGGTTGCAAGTAACAAAAACCTAAAAAACTATATCCAAAAAAGAAAATAAAGAAAAAGTAAAAGAGACACTGGTGTCATGTCAACGTCATATCAACGTCATATCAACGTCATATCAACGTCACGTCTAATAAATCTTAAACAATTTAAAAATAAATAACTTTATAAAATAAAGTAAAACAGAATTAAATAGCAATTACATTTAAACAGTAAAACATTTTCATAAAAAAATAAATATACAAGAACAATAATCCACAATAACCACAATAACCACCAGAAATACAATACCTAAATATCAATATTATTTTTGTACTATAATTTATATTATGTTAAATAGAAAATTTCAAAACCCCATCCCTACATTCTTTGGGTATAATAATTATAATCTTTTAATACAGTTTCTATAAACTCGGTGTCATTTTTATGTTTAGAAACAATTCCTGTAACTTCTTGTATTTTAGAACGAAGTTTTGTTTGTATTTTAAAATCGTTTAATTTCTTCGCGCTTTTAAACGTGTCTTTTATAATACGAACATCATTGTCAGACAATTGAATAACATTTGGGTATGTTGGTTTATATTCATTTTCTAGATTAACCAAAATGGTATCAGAAAATTTCGCTTCATCTTTTAAATAAATAACTACTGTATTTGCAATAATATCTCCAAATCGCTGATTCTTATTGGTAAAGATAATTAGCAATAAGCCCACCAATTTTCCGAATACAAACAGCAAACCAACAATAAGATCTTCGTTAGGCATTCCAACAGAAAAAATATAAATCGCAATTAAAACAAACAAGTTAAAATCTACAATTCTAAGAAACCAACGCATTATGTAATCGGAAATACTGGGTTTAAATCCATCTTCGTTAATTACTTTTATTTTTAGCAACTTTTTTCCAATGGTTTGTCCGTCCAACAAAATTTCGGTATACAAAGAATAAAATGTAATTGGAGCTAAAACCAACACACTAATCGCTTGCACTGTCCAATTATCACCATTAAACATTTTTTCAATGGCTGTAAAGTCAAAAATTTTGTACACAATATACAAATACACAAACTTTAATACATTATCTACTGCAAATGCCAACAAGCGTAAACCAACATTGGCAAGCGTAAATTTAATGTTTACATTTTGTGCAGTTTTTATTTGGAGTGTTTTCATGCAATGGTTAAATTCGCTCTTAATGAGAGAGGTCGCTTTTATAAAGCAAAATAAAGAAAAATGGCTTGAATTTGAACAAGTAATTTCAAATAAAAAGAAAAAAGGTCCAGACGATATAGCCAACCTGCATATAAAAATTATGAACGATTTGGTATATGCACAAACCTATTATCCAAAAAGCAAGGTTACCTCTTACCTTAACAAACTAGCTAAGAGTAGTTTCGATAAAGTTTATTATTCTAAAAGAAGAGACCAAAACGTGTTTTTATACTTCTTTTTTGACAAAGTACCACTACTCGCCTATCAATACAGAAAGTACATTTATTTGTCTTTTGCCTTCTTTTTTATCTGTTTTTTTATTGGATTGCTTTCCACTTTTAATGATGAAAGTTTTGCAAGACAAATTTTAGGAAACGAATATGTAGACCAAACTATCGAAAATATAGAAAGTGGCGATGCCATGGCTGTTTATAAAGGTGGTAGCAATTGGGGTACATTTATAGGAATTTACAACCATAATCAACGAATTGGCTTAAATATGTTTTTATCTGGCTTATTTTTAGGGTTGGGAACAGGCTATTATATTGTGGTAAACGCAATTATGGTGGCTGTTTTTCAAGCTTTTTTCTATCAATATAACAGTTTATTCGATAGTTTAAAAGGAATTTGGATTCATGGAACCTACGAAATATTCGGAATTATTATAGAAGCAGCAACAGGTTATATTATTGGGGCAAGTATTTTATTTCCAGGAACTTTAAAACGTTTTGAGTCCTTTAAAAAAGGCGTTCGAAATGCCTTTTACATTTTTATAAGTACCATTCCATTTACGTTAGCAGCCGCATTTTTAGAAGGCTATGTAACAAGATATTCCAATACAATGCCTACGATTTTTTGTTTTGCAATTATCTTTTTTAGCTTAGGAACCATTGGTTATTATTATTTAATACTGCCTTTTAAAGTGGCAAGAAAACACCAATTGCGTTAATGAAAAAAATAGCTTTACTTCTTTTTTGTTTGCTGGTTTCTGGAATTTCAATTTCTCAGGAAACTGAAAAAGATTCCATAGAAGTTGTACGAGATTCTATAAAAGACTCGAAACCTGTTGTAAAAGACTCCACAATATATATAAAATCGATTGCCTATTCAGAAAAAAGAAAATTTACAGAGAATTTAAAGACAAAATATGCTGATAAAGATTTTATTTACACAGAAGAAGCTCCAGAAAAAAACGACTCCCCTCCTATAAATTTAGTTTTTTTAAGAGCATTTGTTTCTTTTCTAAAAATAGTATTTCCTTTTTTATTAGCTGGCTTTATCATCTTTGTAATTCTTAAAATAGCTTTAGGAACAGAAATTGGCTTTTGGAACTTTAAAAAAGGAAAAAAGAAAACTGCAGAGAAATTGGTGTACCAAGATGAAGATATTCATAACATAGATTTAGAATCTTTGTTAAATAAAGCAATTGCAAATAGTAATTACAGGCTTGCCATTCGTTATTATTATTTATCTGTTTTAAAAGTATTATCAAATAAAAAACTAATCGATTATCACAAAGAAAAAACAAATACTGAATACACTTTTGAGCTAGTAAACAAAGAATTAAGAGAACAATTCTCTTACCTATCTTATGTTTACACCTATGTTTGGTATGGAGAGTTTACGATAGATAAAGCGAATTTCGAGAATGTACAGCAGAAATATAAATCATTTAAAAACTCGGTTGGTAAATGATAAAATTCACGTACCTAAAATATAGCTCCATTTTAGTTTTGTTTGTATTATTTGCAAGCTGTAAAAAAACAAATTGGCAAGAAAACTTTCGAGAGAAAGAAAAAAGTCCGTTTGGAAACTACATTATTTCAGAAGAAGCCACCAACCTATTTCCAAGAGAAAGAATTACTTTTTTAGAGGAGAATTTTTACGATTATTTATTATTTGATAACCCTGAAGATTCTACAACAACAAGAAATTATATATTGATAAAGCACAGTGCTTATCATCAAACAAAAGAAGGAATAGACGAGTTGTTAAACTTTGTATCACAAGGAAATTCAGCATTTATAGCGTTGAACTTTTTTGATGAAAGGTTTAAAGAAGAACTCGAGTTTACTACTAATAATTTAGATAAAAATGTTTGGAATATTAGTGCTTTAAAAGAATTAAAAGGCGAGTTTTACTTAAAAAACCCTGCTTTTGGCAAAGAACCCTTTAAATTTGATAGAAATATACGTAGAAATTATTTTCTTCAATATAGCGATACTAAAACAGAAGTCTTAGGAACCACAGTAGTTGGTGGAGAAAAAGTACCCAATTTTATAAAGGTTTATCATGGAAAAGGCGCTTTTTATTTGCACACAAACCCTATTGTGTTTACAAATTATTATATGTTGAATGGTAAAGAACAGTATGCAGCAAACCTACTTTCTTACTTACCAAATCAGGAAGTTTTATGGGATGCTCACATAAAATCGAGCAAATACTCTAGTAATCACAAAAGTCAGCCTTCGGTTTTTAAATTCTTTTTACAACACCCAACACTTACATGGTTTTTAGTGGTTTCTTTAATTGGTTTGTTACTATTTATGCTTTTTAACGCGAGAAGAAAACAGCGTGTAATTCCAGAGATTGAACCCTTAAAAAATACCACAGTAGCATTTACTCAAACCATTGCCAATTTGTATTTGAATGAAGACAATCATAAGAATTTAGTAGATAAGAAAATTGGCTATTTCTTGGAGAAAGTCCGTTCTAAATATTTGATAAACACCAACAATTTAAATGAAGATTTTATACATAAATTAGCGGCAAAATCTGGAAACGAACTACAGAAAACAAAATACTTAATCAATACTATTATTACTTTAAATAAAAGAGCCGAATGTTCTGAAGAAGAGTTAATAGGATTACATAAAATGATAAAAAATTTCTTTAATAAATAATATATGGAAGCACAAAACAACGAACAAACTCCCGATAAAATTGAGTTTGAAAACAGAATCGATTTAAAGGAATTACAAGAAAATGTTTTTCTAATAAAACAACAGTTAAAAAAAGTAATTGTGGGGCAAAAAGACATGTTAGACTTGCTTTTGGTGGCGTTACTTTCAGACGGCCATATTTTAATTGAAGGAGTTCCAGGAGTTGCTAAAACCATTACTGCAAAACTACTTTCTAAGACCATTGCTGTAGATTTTAGTCGAATTCAGTTTACGCCAGATTTAATGCCATCAGATATTTTAGGAACTTCTGTTTACAATCTACAAACCACAGAGTTTGAGTTTAAAAAAGGGCCTATTTTCTCGAACATGATTTTAATTGATGAAATTAATCGTGCTCCAGCCAAGACACAAGCAGCTTTGTTTGAAGTAATGGAAGAAAAACAAGTAACAATCGATGGTACAACCTATACAATGGAAGAACCTTTTGTAGTTTTGGCGACACAAAACCCAATAGAACAAGAAGGAACCTATCGTTTGCCAGAAGCGCAATTAGATCGTTTTTTGTTTAAAATTAATGTAGGTTATCCGAATGCAGCAGAAGAATTTGAGATTATATTAAAAGAGCAAGCTTTATTAAACACCACTAAAATTAGTAAAATAGAAACAGTTATTTCTGCTTCGAAAATTATCGAGTTTAGAGGTTTGATCAATCAAATTACCATTGAAGAAAATCTATTAAAATACATTGCAAATATTGTGGTGAACACACGTTCTAATTCCTTTTTATATTTAGGAGCTTCACCAAGAGCAAGTATTGCTATATTAGGCGCATCAAAAGCTTTTGCAGCAATTGAAGGAAGAGATTTTGTAACACCAGAAGATATTAAAAGAGCCACAATTCCGGTTTTACAACACAGGGTAATTGTAACACCAGAAAGAGAAATGGAAGGTTTAACCAGTAAACAAATTATAGAACAAATTATTGAAACTGTGGAGATTCCACGTTAGTTTTTTAGAGGACAGTATTCAGTCTGCAGTTGGCAGTCTCAGTCCCAGTTTAAAATTAAACAATTAATATTTACACAATATTTTGAAGTATTTTTACAAAACTTTATTTCTTCACAATAAATTCTTCTATTATTTAGGAGGTATTGCTGTACTCTTTGTGTTCGGTTTTTTTATACCTGTATTTTTTGAAATTTCTAAAGTATTACTGTTTGTGCTTAGTTTTTTAGTTTTTGTGGATTTATTTCTACTTTACAAAATCAAAAAAGGAGTTACAATCACACGTTTTTTACCTGAAAGATTGTCTAATGGCGATGAAAATAAAATAACACTAAAAACTAATAATTATTATTCTTTTAAAACTCACATTTCTATTATTGAAGAGTTGCCTTTTCAGTTTCAAAAAAGAGATTTTATTTTTCGATTGACCTTAACTCCAAAAGAAGAAAAAAAACTTCATTATAATTTAAAACCAACAGAAAGAGGAGTTTACAATTTCGGTCATATCAATGCGTATGTGAATTCACCTTTACAATTAGTAACTAAAAAATACATTCTTGGAGAAGAAAAAGTATTAAAATGCTACCCTTCTTTCTTAAAACTAAGAGATTTCGATATTACTTCTTTTACGAATCAATCTATTTCTTACGGAACAAAAAAAATAAGAAGAATTGGGAATTCTTTAGAATTCGAGCAAATTAAAGAATATGTTTCTGGAGACGATATTAGAACCCTAAATTGGAAAGCAACTGCGAAAAGTAACCAATTAATGGTCAACCAATATGTAGAAGAAAAATCGCAACCTGTATATTCGATTATCGATAAAGGACGTGCAATGCAAATGCACTTTAACGAATTAAGTTTGTTAGATTATGCCATTAATGCAACCTTGGCAATTAGTAATGTAATCTTAAAAAAGCAAGACAAAGCTGGTATGCTTACGTTTTCTAAAAAATTAGAAGATTGGGTTGTCGCAGAAAAACGAAGCTCACAAATGTCTTTGATTTCAGAAAGGCTGCACAATATTAAAACAGACTTTTCGGAATCCGATTTTAGCACATTATATTCCGTAATAAAAAGAAAAATAACGCATAGAAGTTTACTAATTATTTATACAAACTTCGAAACGATGGATGGTTTAAATCGACAGCTTACCTATTTACGTGCTTTGGCAAAAAATCATTTAGTTTTGGTAGTTTTCTTTAAAAACACTGATTTACAGACTTTAATAAATACAAAGGCAAACAATATACAAGATGTGTATGACAGTATTATTGCAGAAAAGTTTATGTACGAAAAAGTAAGAATTGTAAACGAACTAAAAAAATACGGGATTCAATCTGTATTAACATCTCCAAAAAACTTAACAGGAGATACTATTAACAAGTATTTAGAATTGAAGGCTAGAAGGCTTTTCTAATTTTATAAAAACAACTAATATTAACTAAATAATTAAAAAATGAGTAATTTAAAATTGAAATTAAAAAAAGTAGATGCAACAAAGTACGGAATTATCGTAGGAAGTGTTATGGCATTGTTAACATTTATAATCCTATCTTTAGGTTTTTTATTTACAAGTTTAATAGGATTTGGAAGTGGTGTAGATAGTACTGGATTAGGGATGATGTTAGGAGGAGGAATATTTATGGTAATTCTTGGTCCAGTTTTATATTTTGTAGTAGGATTTCTTTTCGGTTGGATTGGATGTATGATACTTAATTTTATATTAAAAAAATCTGGAGGTTTAGATATTGAATTTGAAAAATCTGGTTTTGAGATTTCTGAAATAGGTAAAGAATAAACTAATCTTAGGCTGTCTTAAAAGTAAATTTAACCGTTATTTTTAGCGAGGTCGAAAAATCTAAAATATTTAAATTCAATAAATAAGATTTCTCCATTGCAGTCGAAATTACAAATTCTAATTTTTTTTTTAAAACAGCCTTTTTTTTACTTCTTTTCTAAAATACGTTCTTGCCAATTTCCACTATAAGAAATCGCAGTTCTATTACTACTATTTATTCTTAAATCGCTTCTTTTATTAACAAATAACGTAAGTATTGCATTGTAGTTATCATTTTTGTCATTAAAAGAATATTTTAAAATATAGGCACGTTTCTTAACATCAAAAACCTTATTATTCTTGTCTGGAACTCCTTCAAATTTAATACCACTTTCAGAATTGTATCCTCTAGCCATTTGCTGTTGTCCATAATAAGGTAAATCTATATGCAAACTATCTCTTTTAATTCGGAAAAAATTAGAATTTCCGACAAGATTAATATTACTTGCAGTGCTTCCTGGAGGTAATAAATTTTCTATACCCCTTACATTATTATTTAATCCTAAAGGTCTTGCCCAATTAAAAGTTATTTCAATTTCTTTATTGTTTAGGGTTTCTTTTAATTCGTTTATTTCGTGTGGAGTTGCTGTGTTTTTAGTACTTCCACAATTCATAAAAATTACTAAAACACTTAATATTGCTATTCTCATAATATTCTAATTTATAAACTTTTAATACTCTAATTTACAAAATCTGCTTTTAAAAACTCATAAAAAAAAATATAAATTTAAAATATTTTTTTTCAATTTTTTAATATTTTGTTTCAACAAATTAAACGTTATTTTTGACAACCAAAAACAACCAATGAGTGTAACAATCATTTTTGAAGATGAACACATCTTATGCGTGAGTAAACCCAATAATATGTTGGTACATCATGCACACCATTCTAGAAATATTGCTGAAGAAACTTCACTTTTACAATTAATTAAAGACGAAAAAGGACTGAAAGTATATCCCATTCATAGATTAGATAGAAAAACATCTGGAATTATTTTGTTAGCAAAAGAAAAAGAGTTTGTTTCTAAGTTTCAAAAACTGTTTACCAATAACAAAATTGAAAAAACATATTATGGAATTGTACGTGGTTTTTCTCCTGATGAAAAAACAATCGATTCTCCAGTAAAAGGAGGAGACGCCAACACACATAAAGAAGCTTTAACTTATTTACAAACGTTAGAAAAAATAACTTTAAATATTCCTGTAAAACCTTACAATTCTTCAAGATATAGTTTGGTGGAATTAAAACCAAAAACAGGAAGAATGCACCAGTTAAGAGTCCATGCGAATAAAATTAGTTATCCATTAATTGGCGACCCCAAATATGGCGATAAAAACCATAATGTAATGTTTGAGGAAAATTTTAATTGTAAAAAAATGTTTTTGCATGCTGGAAAATTGGAGTTTACACATCCGTTTTCTTCCGAAAAATTAATTTTAAAGGCGAATTTTCCAAAAGACTGGATTTCTTTATTTAAAGAGTTTTCTTGGAAAAATCCACTACAGTAAACAAGTAAAGAGATTTTTTAAGAGAAAAAATTTGTAAAAAATGCTATTGCTCAATAGACAAAAAACGAAAATCGATTAACTTTCCTTGTTTAAAAGTTGGCGAAACTTCTATAGGGTTACAACAAACCTCGCAATCTTCTATATAGGTTTGACTGTGAATACTCGCATCTAAAATCATAGAAATTTCTTCCCAACAGTAAGGACATTGAAAAAAATGTTGCTGCTCCACTACTCTATTTCTTTTAAAACTAATATTATTTTTTGCCAGAACACAATTTACCTATTGTCTATTTTTTTAAAATTTTAGAAGTCCTAATAAAAAAATCTTCTCTAAATTTTCTACTCCATAAGTAGAACTTAATAAACTAATAATTCTTCAATAGATTTTTCCAATCGGCTCTTACCTAAATATTCTTTTTCTAAATCTGGCTGAAAAGGAATGGGAGTTTCTAAACTTGCAACTCTTTTTACAGGTGCATCTAAAAACTCAAAACAATTTTCGTTAATTAGCGCAGAAATATCGCTTGAAATTCCCCCAAAAAGAGAATCTTCTTGAACAATGATTGCTTTTCCTGTTTTCTTTACAGATTTGTAAATAGTATCTACATCTAAAGGTTGCAATGTACGTAAATCGATAATATCCGCAGAAATATCAGGTTTTTTTTCTAAAGCTTCTAGAACCCAATGAATTCCAGCTCCATAACTAATAATTGTAATTTTATTTCCTTCTTGTAAAAGCGCTGCTTTACCAATTTCTGTTGTAAAATAATTTTCGGAAACTTCTTGATAAACAGACCTATACAGGGCTTTGTGCTCGAAAAACAAAACAGGGTTTGGGTCGTTAATCGCTTCAATTAATAATCCTTTTGCATCTTGAGGAAATGCAGGATATACCACTTTTAAGCCAGGTGTCTTTGTAAACCAAGCTTCGTTGGTTTGGCTATGAAATGGTCCAGCTCCAACTCCTGCTCCACAAGGCATTCTTACAACAACATCTGCATTTTCGTTCCATCTATAATTAGATTTTGCCAATAAATTTACAATCGGGTTAAAACCTGAGGAAACAAAATCTGCAAACTGCATTTCTACAACTGCTTTCATTCCATTTACAGATAAGCCATAAGCAGCAGAAACAATGGCAGATTCGCAAATTGGTGTATTTCTAACACGTTTTTTTCCAAATTTTTCTACAAAACCATCTGTAATTTTAAAAACACCCCCATATTCAGCAATGTCTTGCCCCATAATTACCAAATCGTCGTATTTTTCCATAGATTGATACAAACCTTCAGAAACAGCATCAATAAAACGAACATTCTTTTTTTCTAAAGATGGAGAAATTGCTTTGTAATCGTATTTTTTATAAACATCACTCAGCTCTATTTTTTGGTTTGAAACAATAGCTTTTTCTGCATATGCTGTTTTTAAACCCTCATTTATTTCTTGAATAATTTCTTCTTTATAGGAAATTTCTAATTTTTCGGTTAAAATATTTTCTTGTTTTAAAAATGCTTGATAATTTTCTAATGGATCTTTTGCCGCCCATAAATCTAACAAATCTTGTGGAACGTATTTTGTTCCACTCGCTTCTTCATGACCTCGCATTCGAAATGTTTTAAATTCCAACAAAATAGGTCGTGGTTTCTTTCGAACACTTTTTGCAATTTCGCTTACTTTCGAAAATACTTCTAGAATATTATTACCATCGATTATATAACTTTCTATTCCATAACCAATTCCTTTATCTGCAATATGTTCGCAATTAAATTGCTCGGAAGTTGGTGTAGACAAGCCATAACCATTATTTTCCACACAAAATAAAACGGGTAAATTCCAAACTGAGGCTACATTTAAAGCTTCGTGAAAATCGCCTTCACTTGTACCACCTTCACCTGAAAAAACGGCGCAAAGTTTGCTGTTGTTTTTTAGTATGTTGGCGAGTGCAATTCCATCTGCAATACCCAATTGAGGTCCTAAATGCGAAATCATGCCTACAATATTGTATTCTTGTGTTCCAAAATGAAAACTTCGATCTCTACCTTTGGTAAAACCGCTCATTTTTCCTTGCCATTGAGAAAATAAACGATGTAGAGGAATTTCTCTTGTGGTAAAAACGCCTAAATTTCTGTGCATTGGTAAAATATATTCTTCTTTATACAAAGCAGAAGTTACTCCTACAGAAATTGCTTCTTGCCCTATTCCAGAAAACCATTTCGAAATTTTACCTTGACGTAAAAGAATTAACATTTTTTCCTCAATTAAACGAGGTTTTAGCATATTTTTATACAATTCTAATAACTTCTTTTTATTGATAGAATTTGTAGTATAGATAATTTTATCAGTCATAAAATATAGATTTCATAATCAAAACAAACTTACTGATAAAGAAGTATAATCCATAAAAAAATCTCTATCATTTTATAGATAGAGATTTTTACGACGTTTTATTTGTTGAAATGCGACTATAATTCTTTAAAAATAGCGTGCATCATTCTCTTTTTATCATTAATACTTTCTTCTAAAGCAATCATTGTTTCTGTTCTGTTTACTCCAGGAACATCATCTATTTGATAAATAATGTCTTTTGCATCGTTTGTTCCTTTAGCTCTTACTTTACAGAAAATATTATATTTTCCTGCAGTTACATAAGCTACAGTTACGTTTGGAATTGATCTTAAATTTTCGATAACACTCTGTGTCATAGATGTTTTTTCTAAATACACACCAACATGAGCGATAAAAGAATAGCCCATTTTTTCGTAGTTTAATGTTAGTGTAGAGCCTTGAATAATACCTTCGTCTTCCATTTTTTTAACACGAACATGAATGGTTCCTGCAGAAACTAATAGCTGTTTTGCGATGTCTGTAAAAGGTGTTCTTGCATTTTCAATTAAAATATCTAAAATTTGATGGTCGATTTCGTCTAAGATAAACTTTTTCATATATTATGTATTATTCAATTAATAGTGCAAATTTATGAATAAAATTTAATTGAACAATAAGAATAATGAGAAATATCTAAAATTTTTCGCTTTCGAAAACGATTTCGGAGTGTCCTATTTTCGACTTTAACACTTTTTCGTCTACTTTTACCAATTTTGAAACTAATTTGTTGTTCATAATTATGTCTTGATATTGATAAGCAACATCATCTTTAGAATTTGGATACCTATGAATTACGTCGTAGAAAATTTTATTATTATTAGGTATTGAAAAGTATTCTTTATAAAGATTAAAATTAATGGCAGTTGCAATATGATAAATTCCTTGTAAAATTGAAAAAAATGTATATTTTCTACTCTCTTCTCTTATATAATCGTTTGGAAAATGCCCAGATTCAATTAAAATGGTGTTAAAACCTAATTTTTGAAAATTATCTCCAGTTGCTGTCGGGTAAAATTCGTCTGTATATCTACCCACATAATTAGGAATTACATTTTGTAGCATTTTATTCATCGCTACAATTACATTCATGGTTTCTGTTCTTCCTTTTGTTAAAGACCTGGTTACTTCTTCTGAAGGCGCTAAAAAAGAAATAGTTGCAGGATTTTTAGTGCCTTCGACATTAAAAATAGTTCTTTGATCGTGTAAATTAAAGCAAAATTGTGGATTGAATTCTTCTAAAATTTTACGCAACAATTTACTTTCCTTTGCTTTTTTATCTACTGCGTCTCTGTTTAAGTCTATACCATTCGCATTTATTCTTGTGTACACTTGGGCTCCATCTGGGTTTAACATAGGTATAAAAACCAATGTACATGCTTTTAAAATTGTCGAAAGCTCTTCTCTATTATTTAAAAAACAATTGAATAAATCGAATAATGCTTTGGTTCCTGTGCTTTCGTTTCCATGCATTTGCGACCACAAAAGAATTTTTTTAGAACCTGTTCCGATTTTTAATTGCTGAATTGGTTTTTCTTCTTCAGAAGTTCCAATTTGTGTTACTTCGAAAGTTGGTTGGTATTTTTTAAAAAGATTTTCGATGTCTTTATAAGTAATCCATTTTCCAGAAAGAGTACTTTCTTTTTCATTTTGATAAATAGATTCTAAAAATTCGTTGGCTAATATCTTCATTGTATAAGAACAAAATTATAACGTAAAAGTACTGCATTCACAATTGTAATCAAACTAAAATGTTACAATTGTAAATTGCAAGATTGTTACAAATGTAAATTACAGTTTTGTAACAATTTGTTACTTTTGTAAACTAACGAATTTTCATTCGTTACAAAACACAATCAGCATAATTGATATAATCGATATTATCTATTTATTAAAATTAAATAATTGTTTTTTAGTATATTACAATTGTTACTTAAAGTTATTAATTAATATATATTATAACTTCCATAAAGAAAACAAACTTTAACATTGTAATTAAATATAGTTTTTTTTACATTTGTAATACGTTAATAAGTTACAATGATAAACAATGTTGAATTTACTGAAAGACTAAAAAAAGTAATGGAATACCACCAATTATCTGCTTCTACTTTTGCAGATAAAGTAGGTGTGCAACGTTCCAGTATTTCGCACATTTTGTCAGGAAGAAATAAACCGAGTCTAGATTTTATTTTAAAAGTAACTTCCGAATTTTTGGATGTAGATATTCATTGGTTATTAAATGGAAAAGGAAACTATCCTAAAATAGAAAACTCGAGTACTACTCCATCTCCTTCTTTATTTGACGACACTAATCCTGTATCAGGAAAAAGGATTCAAAGAATTGTGGTTTTTTATAACGATGGTACTTTTGATGAGTATAAAAAGTAAGAAGTATTTATGAAATTTGTCAAGGGAGTATGTTCGCTTACTATATTACTCATTCTCCTAATTTAAAACTATATAAATTAACGTGAGTTTTATTTAAGAAATAATGTATAATTGTGTTTTATATACTAACAACCAGTATTTTATGTTTTTTTGTATTTCTACGATAGGGGGAAATTTCTTAATTTATAATTACAATTTATAGGCACATTCAGAAAATAGGTTATTTTTAAAAATGCAGCTAAAATTGCGGGCATAATTATTTAAATTCTACCCTCAATTTTTGTTTTAAAGCTGTTTTAAGGGTTCAGTTTCTTAAAAATTTCCCAACAAGACATACCTCTCCCATAAAACTATATTCAATGCTTCAAATTTAGGCTACTTGTTGTGCTGTTTTAGCTATTTTTCTTCGGCCAATTTCAAGAGCATTCCCTGTGTGTATTCCAAAGAATATCCATAGAATTTCATTCTTTTTAGTTTTGGCTTTTATTTTTCGTAAGTGATAATATTCTTTATCCTTTCCAAAAGAACCTTCTAATCTTGTAGCTCTTTCTTTTGCGATAATAGCTCTAAGTTGCTTTTTTTCTTTATGATTTTTCGGCTTTTTTCCCTTGGGGATAAAGTCTGTTTCTATGTTCTTAGAACTACAGTGTTTTCTATTTTTATTGGTGGCATAAATTTTATCTGCTCCAGCTATTTTTACTTTTTTTCGAGTTAATCCTTGTGCTTTTTGGACTGTTTGAATAAAACGATTTCCTTCATGAAATGCATTAAAGTTAATATGTTCGATAAAGCTAATTCCATCAATTTGAACTTTGTTAACTTTTGCTCCAAATTCAACAGGTTTTACTTCCTTTCCTCGAACAATAGGACGAATATAATCCTTTTGAATGCTTACAATTCTATCTTTGATTTTTTCTCCTGTATCAAAATGATCTTTTTGTTGTTTGTAAATCCTTTGAATTGTATTTATTCGCTTATAATACAAAGCTATAAACTCAATATTGTGATTTTCTGACAACTCTTTTTCAAAGTTGATAAATTTACTTAACAGATTGAGTAAACCTCGGGTTAATGAAATACGTTTCGACTTGGTTTTTCTTCGCATTTTACTAAATCCTTGATAACGTTTTTTCCACTTGATATATTTACTTCTAATCATTTTAACCCCTAATATAGAGCAGGTTTTACGTAATTGATTGTACAACCAATGAACCGACTCCCAAAGTAATTTTTGGATGCTAGGGTAACGAACTTCACTTTCATAACAAGTAGCATCCATTACAATTTGATTGGGGTTTTCAATTTCGTTTTTCCAAGAGTTGAATAGAATTTTTTCTATGGAATTAATATCGAGTTTCTCTGCTAATTCACAACGTATTTGGCTCACTATTTTATAGTTTGTTAAGCGTTCAAAACCTAGTTCTATATCACAGAAAAATTGATAGTCTAAATTCGAGTTTAGTTGCTCAATCAATTTTCTATCTGAACAATTAGCATAATGTTTTAAAAACATTAAACCTAGTCTTCCTTTAGGACTAAAAAGATAGTTTCTCCCTTTTGATTGTTCAGAAATACCAAAAGAGCTAACTAAATCATTCCAAGGAATTGCAGAGTAGATTTTACCTAAATCTCCCTCTAAAAATCGCGCATAATGAGCATCATAATTCTCGCTGAGGGGAAAAAATTGAAATGCGGTGTTGCATTTCAGAAATTCTTCGTACTTTCATAATTATCGAAATTAAAACCCCGTTTTTTGCCTATATTGGCCATTTTCGGGGTTTATTATAGCTACAAAATACAACAAATCCCTCGTAAAAACAAGGGATGCGTTGTTTTATGAAAGCGCCTTTATAAAATCTTTCTTCCTGCTTCATCTAAATAATATTGATTTTTTTAAGAAAAAACAATTAGAAACCAATAATCAGGTGGTAATATATCGAACTTACCTTAAATTAAGAAAAAAAATATTACTATTCCAACAACTTAGCCATTGCTTCTTTAATAATGGCAACGTGTTTTATTTTGTTAGAATTTTTAGATTTCTCTTGTTCTTGTACCATCGTTCGCATTAAATTGATGACAACTTTATCGAAATTAAAACTTTTGTATTGATTTCCTTTTACAACCATATCCGAAACTAAATTCTGAATTGCCTCAGTATCATTACTTTTAGAAATCTTTTTAAATGCTGTTTGATATAGTGCTTTTGTAGTATCATCTCCAAATAAAAACATTCCAGAAACTACACTTTTTGCGATAAAAGGTAATTCTGTATCGTCATTAGACTGAATAAATATTCGTGTTAAAGGTGTTGCTAAAATTTTACGAACTTCATCTGGTAATTCTTTCGATTTTTTAAACGCCAATGGTTTATCTATATAATACATAGCCACCAAGGCTTTTCCTAAAACTGCATACGATTTGCTTTCCAATGCATTTATAAAAATTGGTTTTACTTCAGGATCTATTAATTTTCCTAAAGTTTCTATTGCACTTGCTCGAACTAATGTTTTTGGGTCTTTAGTTGCTAATTGTTTAATTTTTTCAATCGCATTTCTCTTCGCAGATTTGTTAATTAAGTCTATGTTTTCTAACGCTAAAATTCTTATTTTGTAAGCAGGGTCATCCATTGCTTCTACAATTGCATTAAAAGCTTTTTTCTCTTCTTGTTTTTTTGCAACTTCTAGTAAAGCTTCTCTTCTATGTGCAAAAAACTGTGCATTTTTCAATTGAAAAATATAATCATTCAATACCTTATTTTCGTTAATTTCACATAACAAAACACCATCTGCATTTACTTGAATAAATGTAGGTTGCTTGTTAAATGAAAATGTAAACGAAGCATCATTTCCATTCACAAAAACATGATGCCTGGTTCTTTTGGTTCCTTCGAAAATATCGATAGCAAAAGGAAATTGAAAGGTTTCTGCTTGTTGTTGCAGAATATTTACAGTTACGGTTTTTCTTATCATATTGTAATCGTAAGAAATTTCGATATTCGGGTGTCCTTTTCCAAAAAACCACTGATTAAAAAACCAGTTTAAATCTTTTCCTGTAACTTCTTCAAAAATTAAACGTAATTGATGTGCTTCTGCAGTTTGGTATTTATACTTCGTTAAATATGCTTTTAGACTTGCGAAAAAAGCTTCGTCTCCAACATAATTTCGCAACATGTGTAAAATAGCACCACCTTTATTGTAGCTTACTAAATCGAACATGTCTTCTTTATCGTTATAATTATAACGAATTAGACTTTTATCTTTATTTTGCCCTTCAAAATACAACTTTGTATTTTCGAATTGATACATTTCTACGTCTTCTTTTCCGTATTTATGTGCTCTCCAAAGATATTCGCCGTAATTCGCAAAAGATTCATTTAAAGCCAAGTTGCTCCAACTTTCTGTAGTTACTAAGTCGCCAAACCAATGATGAAACAATTCGTGAGCAATCGTATTTTCTTGTTTATTTTCGTCTATTAATTGTCCTGCAGTTTGGTAGGCTTGATCTCCATGAACCACTGCTGTTGTATTTTCCATAGCTCCAGAAACGTAATCTCTTACGACAATTTGGCTGTATTTGCTCCAAGGAAATTCTACACCTAATTTGTCTGAGAAAAACTGCATCATTTCTGGGGTATTTCCAAAAATTTCTTTTGCAAAAGGCGCATATTCTTTTTCTACATAATAATTTACGGGAATATTTTTATAAATATCTTTTATTACTTCAAACTCGCCAACTCCCAAGAAAAACAAATAAGGAGCATGTTTTTTATCGAATTTCCAATAATCGGTTCTGTTGTTTCCGTTTTTTGTTTGATTTACCAGCAAACCATTCGAAAGTGTTTTGTATTTGTTAGGAACTGTAATGTAAATTTCTTGTGATGTTTTTTGGTTTGGAGCATCAATCGTTGGAAACCAACAGCTACTGCCTTCGGTTTCTCCTTGGGTCCAAACTTGGGTGGGTTTGTTTCTATCTGCTCCATTGGCATTGATAAAATATAGACCTTTAGAAGTAGAAATAGTATTAGTTGCTTTGTCTTTTACTTTTTCTGGACGAGCTGTATATTCGATATAAATTGTAAATTCTTCGTCTTTTGTATAGTTTTTTGGTAAATCTACCCTTAATTGAAAATCGTCGTTTGTAAAATTTAATTTTTTATCATTTAAAGTTACTTGTTTAATTACCATCGCTTTTGCATCTAAAACAAGTTTGTTTGTGCTGTAAAAGTGCGGTTTTAATGTAAGCCAAGCTTCTCCATTTAATTCTTTTTTATCAAAATTAAAATCTACCTTTAATTTTGTATGAACTAAATCGTAAACTTTCTCTCTTTCTGCTTTATAATTTGTAGAATTTTGTGCAAAACTAAAACTAACAATAAATAGAAAAATGTAAAAAAAGGATTTCTGAATCTTCATAAAAATAATTTACTTCTATAAGGAGTCAAAAATAGTAAATAAAGGTAGCTTTGTTGTTAATGCGTAGTTAATATTTATAATTGTACTTTATTACACAGAGTTTTACAGAGAAAACACAGAGATTTACGGAGTTATATTGAGATAATTTTAAGATACAAATTTCACAGATTTCTGCGGATTTGTCTTGTGAAATACAAAAAAAACCTAAAATGTCATGAACTTCAGAAATATTGTGCGGATTTATTACTAATTTTTTTTAGATAATATTTTTTTACTTTCTTAAATTCGTGTATTTATGGTATTTTTTTCACAAGAATGTAAAACATTTAATAGAATTTTAAAACAAAAAACACCCCAATTTCTAATGAAACTGAGGTGTTTTAAAAAATATTTTCTGAAATTTTATTTTTCTTTAAAAATGTTTGCAAATTGTTCTAAAGAAGCTCCATCTTCATCGAATTTAACGCTGTTTAGCATTTCAATTATTTTAGTAGGATTCATATTATCGCCTAATAATCTTGCGACTCCAACTCCGCTTTTGTCTTCATAACCGAAAAGAATTACTTCGTCTAAAGAGTCTGTATTTCCAGTATAATACACCTTCATATTCATTCCATTCATTTTCATAGTCATCAAATTTTTATAAGCTTTGCTAGAAAAAACATTTTTTAAAGTTGCTTTTTCTTTTTGATATGTAGCTTCGTTATCTGCTGTTTTAACAAAATAAGCAACATTAATTTTTTTAATGCTTTTTATGGTTTCTTTTACATCGTTAGAAACATCTGTTTTTAGAGTTAATAGAGAACTTACAGGTAAGTCTCCATTTACAAAACCTTCTTTTTCTTGAACGTCTATAAAATATTGTTGAAGTGATTTTTCGTCTTTACAAGAACTTGCAAAAACAACCAAAAACAACAAAGTACATATTGTGGTTAATTTTCTCATTGTATTTTTTTTAATAAACTTGTAGCACTTATCTTATCTAATAAACACTACAAGTTTTAGGTTTGTAATTGAGGGGGTAAAATTTACTTTTTACTTTTTCCGTTTGTAAATGTATCTGCTAAATCCGACATTTTATTAATATCTATATTTCCTGTTAAAGAAACGATTTTAGCATCTAAAGTACCTTTCGTTTTTTTATCTACATCTTTAATAAACATTAGAACTTCACTAACAAAATCTTTGTTTTTTGTAGATTTTACATAAATTTTAATACGAGAATCGTCTTCCTTAATTCGCATTAACTCTGTTAAGTTTTGCGATTTAATTGCTTTTCCTACTATAAAATCCATTTTTTCTGCAATAGATTTATTGTCTGTAGAAAAAACTTTTAAACTATTTAAGTCTTTAATCATTTCAAAAACTTGCATAGCTTTATTATCTTTTAATTTTTCTGGTTTAAATTTAGATAAAAGTTCGAACATGTCTTTGTTTACAACAACCATATCTACTCCATCGATATCTTCTAATGAGTCGAAAAACGACTGTGCGCTTGTTGCCATTGGTACAACTATAAACGCTAATAATATTATTAATTTTTTCATGATTTTTCTTGTTTACTTGGTTTTACTAATTGTTACTTGGTTTATTTTAATATCTTATTTACACTTTCTTCATATGTATATAAAGTAGCGACTGCATTTTCTCCTTTTTTTAAATTTGTAGAAAGCAATTCGAGTCCTTTACTTACTTGTGCATAAATTTTTTCGGCTTCTTTTCTTTGTTGATGTTTGTTGTATTGTTGTTTTCCAACAAATACACTAAACAGTAATAGTATTGATGCTGCAACAGAAAACCATTTAAAGTTTTTCTTATTCGATTTCTTAGGTTCTAACTTTATGGTTTTCGTGTATTTCTCTTCTTTAGCAGATCCAAAATAATTAAATATATATGCATACTCTTGCAAATGGGGTGCCACAATTCCTTCTTTAAAATAGTTTTTTAAGGCTGCTTCTTCCTGCAAAGTAGTTTCTGCGTTTAAATATTTTTCTATTAATTTTTCTATGTTAGCTAACTCCATAGTTGTGTTTTTTAATTAATTCTTCTCTTATTGTTTTTCTCGCTCTCGATAATGCAACTCTTACTGCTGTAGGTTTCATATTTACCATTTTACAGATTTCCTCAAAATCGTATTCTTCTATATCTCTAAGTTGAATAATAATTTTTTGTTGCTCTGGTAAATTTTCTATCAATTTGTGTACTTGGTTTACACTGTCTTGATATTCCAATTTTTTATCTAAAGACGTATTTTTCTCTTTATAATTACTGTGTACCAATGTTAAATTACTTGCTTGTTTCGATTTTAAACGATCGTAACAATAATTCTTGGTCATTGTCATTGCAAATGCTTCTACATTATTATAGTCTGCGATTTTTTCTTTACTTTTCCATAATTTATAAAACAGTTCTTGTGTAGCATCTTCGGCTTCTTCTGTAGAAACTAACAATCGTTTTGCTAAACGAAATACCTTGTCTTTAAATGGTAAAACAACTTTTAAAAAGTCTGACTGGTTCATTTTTATTGGTTCATTTATTTTGTAAATCTATCGCTTTTCTCCTTTCTTATTTTTGGATTTACATTATTACGACGAGTTGCAATTTATTTTGTTACACGATATTTTAAAAATAATACTAATTATGTTTAAATTGCGTTAAATTTAGTACGGAAACTATATCTATTTATTAATGAAAAACTATTTAAAAGCTTTTTACATTCTATTTTTAGCCTTTTCTTTTACACAATGTTCTAAAGAATATAAAGTTCCAGACGATTTAGTTGTTCAAGATTTTGTTTGGAAAGGTTTAAATGCTTATTACTTGTACCAAGATCAAATTAAAGATTTATCTGATAGACGTTTTAATTCGGATATTCAATTGAACAATTATTTAAGCACTTTTTTAGATTATAATGAATTGTTTTCGTCTTTGTTAATTGCAAATGACAAAAAATCTACTTTAATAGAAGATTATAACGTTCTTTTAAAGGAGACTCCTTTAAGAACAGCAATTACAAACGGAATGGAATTTGGAATTATTGCAGAACAAGGAAATCCAGACAATGTAATTGGCTATGTAACACATGTTTTACCAAATTCTAATGCAGCATCAAAAAATATTGAACGTGGAGAGTTTTTTAATGCTGTTAATGGTGTACAACTAACAAGAGCCAATTTCCGAGATTTATTATTGGGTGGAGCAGATACTTTTATTTTAAATATGGTAAATTTCAATGGAACTACGATTACACCGAATGCAAAAACAGTTTCTTTAACTCGAGAAAACTATACATATCCTGCAACTTTTATAGAAAAAACAATTCCAATTGGAGCAGATAATGTTGGGTATTTGATGTATAATAACGATTTCTCTAAAAATTATATCAACGAATTAAATACCACTTTCTTAAATTTTAAAAACAATGCTGTTAACGAACTTGTTTTAGATTTGCGTTATAACATAGGTACAGGAAGTTTTGTTAGAAATATGGCTAAATTGGCAAGTTTAATTACAGGGCAATTTGCAGATGAAATTTTTATAAAAGAAAAATGGAATTCGAAAGCACAATCTTGGTTTGAGCAAAATCAGCCAGATTCTTTGGTAACAAAATTTCCATCCAAACTAAATGAAACTACAAATTTTAATAGTCTAAACTTAAAAGATGTTTACATTATATTAAATGGAGATAATTTTTCTGGTTCTTCTACAGTAGAATTATTAATAAACAGCTTAAAACCTTATATTAATGTACATTTAATTGGTACACAAACAGCTGGAAACAATACAGGCTCTATTACTTTATATAACTCCGATGATTACGATTTTGGAAACAGAAATAAGTCTCACACAGTAGCTTTACAACCAATTGTGTTAAGTTTTTATAATAAAGACGACCAAACTTATAAAAACGGATTTACTCCCAACATAAATTTGTGCCCAAATGAAAATATTTTAAACCTTGGAGTTCTTGGAGAAAGATCAGATCCTATTTTAGATCGTGTTTTAACCTACATAACTTCAGGAAACACTGGTACAAATGTTGTTTGTAACCCTAATAATTTCGAATATATTTACAACTCGATTAATGCACAAAGAGCTATAGATAAAGGAGTTTTTATAAAACAAGATTTACCTAATACAAATTAAAAATGAAGAAAATATTTTTTGCAAGTTTTTTATCGATTCTATTTATATCTACTGGCTGTAGTAAAAAAGAAGAAAACGACGTTTTAGATCCAGAATTCGTAGTAACAGTAAATGATGAGATTAATTTTTTTATACGAAAAGGATTAAATAAGTACTATTTATGGAAAAAAGATGTTCCAGATTTAGCGGATAATAGATTTAGTAATTTAGAAGAAATTTACACTTATTTTAGAAAGTACGATTCTCCTAAAAATACGTTTAAAAATTTACTATCTCAACCAGGAACTATCGATCGTTTTTCTTGGATTGTAGACGATTACGTAGCTTTAGAAAATTCTTTTAAAGGTATAAATACTACAACAGGAATGGAGTTTGGTTTACGTAAATATAAAAATAGTAGCACCAAAGTTTATGGATATGTTAGATACGTAGTTCCGAAATCTAGCGCAGCAACAGAAAATGTAAAAAGAGGAATGCTTTTTAATTCCGTTAATGGAACACAGCTTACAAAAAGCAATTTTAGAACACTATTATTTGGCGATAACACTGCTTTGTCAATTAGCTTGGCTAATTTTAATAATGGAAACCCAACTGCAAATGGAACAACAATTTCTTTAACAAAAACAGAAATTCAAGAAAATCCTGTGGCAGTTGCAAAAGTAATTCCAGAAGGAAGCAAAAAAATAGGTTATTTACTGTACAACCAATTTGCACGAAACTACGATGGACAGTTAAACGCTGCTTTTAACAAGTTTAAGAGCGAAAAAGTAAACGATTTAATTATCGATTTAAGATATAATGGAGGTGGTTCTGTTTCAACAGCCTCTTATTTAGGAAGTATGGTTACAGGACAATTTGGTGGACAAGTTTATTCGAAAGAAATTTGGAATAAAGGCATAACTAAAGTTAGCCCTGCAAGTCGATTTATTAATAACTTTCCTACTAAAATTAAAAATATAGATTCTAATGGAAATGTTGTTTTAGACGAAACTATAAATAGTTTAGGTTTATCTAGAGTTTATTTTATTGTGTCTGGAAGTACAGCATCTGCATCTGAACTGGTAATTAATTCTCTAAGTTCTTATATAGATGTAAAAATAGTTGGAACCACAACTGTTGGAAAGCAAGTAGGCTCTATAACATTATACGATTCCGAAAATTTAACTAGAAATGGTAAAAATTTAAATGTAAAGCACACCTATGCAATGCAGCCAATTGTTTTGGAAATTACGAATAAAGATGGAAAGAATTATCCTAAAGGAATTAATCCAAAAACCGATTTTAATGGAATTATTTTAGCGGAAGATGTCGAAAACTTAGGTATTTTAGGAGAACGTTCGGATCCTCTTTTAAATAGGACTTTAACTTATATTTCTACAGGTATGAAACCATTTGGAAAAAATAAGGCTTCCTTTACTCCTACTGAAGAAATCTTCAATTCGAAATTGGCAACACCAGCAAGCAATAATATGTATACCGATTTTAAATAAAAAAATATATTTTATTTTGAAAGAATCCAGCTATTTTGCTGGTTTTTTTTGGTTTACAGCAAACTTGTTTGTCCGTTTTTGTCTGTTTTTTTCTCATTCGGAATTTTTAAACCTAAATTAAATGCTAGGTTTATTTTTTTGATAAAATGAGCTGCCAATAAAGGGGAAGCCAATTCTATATTCTGATGAATAAAAAAATGGATATTCTGCAAGCCAGCTTCTTTCCATTGCTTTAATTTATCTACCCAATCGTTTAAACGATCGTAATCTGTAGCGTGATTTGTGCCAACATATCTTATAAATGCTTCGTTATTTGTTAAACACATGTGCATCATATCTCTTCTACCAGCAGTATCTACCAAAACATTGGCAATATTATTTTCTTCTAAAAGTAGATAAAAATCGTTCGCAATTCCTTTGTCTTCAAACCAATCTTTGTGCCTTACTTCTACTGCTAATGGAAGATTTTTTGGCCAACTCTCCACAAAATTTTGGAGAATACTAAAATTCTTTGGACCAAAATTTGCGTGCAATTGTAAAAAAATAGTTCCTAATTTTTCTTGAAGATTACTAAAATTATCGATGTAAGAATTGGTAATCTCTTCCACTCCATTTAAACGCTTCCAATGGCTAATTTCTTGACCTAATTTTGGGAAGAACTTAAAATTATCTGGAGTTTTCAATTTCCATTTTTCAAATTGTTGTGCTGGAAAATTTCTGTAAAAAGTAGCATTTAATTCAATAGAATTAAATTGTGTAGAATAATATTCGAGTTCGTCTTTGGTGCCTCTTGGATAAAAACCTTTTAAATCTGCTCTGTTCCATTTTGCACAACCTACATAAATAGAAGTTTTTTCAAGTTTATTATACCTTTTTAAAACACGAAAAGTATTTTTATGTGTTTCTGGTAATGTAAAATCTATGAGTTCTGGATTTTCTACTTTTCCGAATTTCATTTTTTTGTTTTAAAATTATTTTCAGCCCCCTCAGGTTTTTTAAATCTGAAGGTTTTTTAGAAGCTTTTAACATTACAAAAAATTTACTTATTTAATAAAATTAATAAACAAGTATGCACTTCCCGAAATTTCAGGAGAAACATTTGTTTGAGCTCTTTTTTCATTTTTTTTTGAAAAAAAGCGAGTGTTAAAATAAGGAAATAGCTTCCAAAAAAAAAATTAAATGTTCAACTTCTCTACATCTTCAATTCCCTCTTCGATTTCCTGATCTGTAAGAACGTCTGGTCTAAATTCGCTCATTAATTCTTCTCGTTTTGTTTTTGCATATTTAAAACCAGATTTCCACCATTTACGCATTAAATTTTCGTCGAAAACTAACGAATTTGTAGTTAAAATGGTTGGTGTATAATATAAATTTAACTTTACGTTTTTATTGGTTGCAGCTAATTTACCAATAGTAATATTGTGCCTTTCTACGTGTGTTAACATAAAATCGAACACCTCAAACAATAACGAAAATGGGTTCTTAGAAGGCAATCTGTTAAATTGAGTAACTTCTGTTTCTAAGATAATCGCATCAATTTCTGTAGCTCCACGCAAAATAGCCTCTCTTATTGGCACTAAAGAACCAAAACCACCATCTGCATATTGGCAGTAATCTTTTTCTAACAAACTCATAAAAGGAACGTAATTGCAAGATCCCCAAATCCAGTCGCAAAAATCATCATAAGTACAGTCGTTTATAGATTTATACTCAATTTGGTTTGCTGTTAAATTAGAAACCGTAACCACTACCTCTTTGTTTGCAGCTCTAATTTTAACATACATTTCTTTGGTTATTTTTCTTTTGATAAGAGAACGTAAATTCTTGCTTTCTCCAAACGTTTTTCTACCATTTATAATATTCCACAAAGTATTTAAATGATTTATTGAAATGACTTTTTCACCAGCTACTTTTCTAATTTTAAACGGATTGTTACTAAAAATTGTTTCTTGATTAACGTTTGTGTATAATTCTTTTAACTCATCTAGCATTCCTAATGCAAGATGAGAAACCATTAAACTTCCTGTAGATGTTCCTAAAAACAAATCGTATTCTTTCCCTTCTTTTTTCATTAAGTATTGCGCAACTCCGCCAGCAAATGCGCCTTTGCTTCCACCTCCAGAAATTACCAATGCTTTTTTCATTTTTTATTTATTTGTTAAAAAAAATCTCTACCCTTTTTGTTTAAAGACTTGCTATAAAATTGTTATTCCCTTAAAAAAGGGAATCTAAAAATAAAGTTTTTTTATGACCACTTTTATTTAAAAGTATTATTATGAATGTATCTAATATCATTTCTGCATTAAAATTAGCGTTAAAACACGCTTTTTTCCTTTTTACTTTAAAATAAAAAAACACCATAACTAATATTTCTGTTTTCTTTCTTATAGATAAAAAAAATCATTATTTTTTTTTACAGTAATTTCAAAACAGAAATGGTGTAAAATTTAATTGGTCTTAAAAAAAACTTTATTTTAGTCGCATAAAAATATTAAAAATGAAAAGAATTATCGAGTTTATTTTTGTTTTCCTTTTTTTAATGTCTTGTAGGCAAGAATATCTACCAAGAAATATAGATACAATTTCTATTAAAGAATTTAAAATAGAAGGTTCTAGCATTCGTGCAATTCAGGCTGTAGATAGCGTAAGTGTTTTCTATGCAGGTTCAAATGGAGATGTTGGTTTTACGACAAATAGTGGCACTTTATGGAATGCTTTGCATATTAAATACCAAGATTCTGTCGTTCCACATTTTAGAAGTTTAGCCTTTAATGGAGATAGTTATTTTGCGTTATCCATTGGAAATCCTGCATTATTATACAAAATTTCTGAAGGAAATTCTACTTTAGTTTACAAAGAACAAGACGAAAAAGTATTTTACGATGCACTTAGTTTTTTTGATGATAATTTACACGGAATTGCAATTGGAGACCCCACAAAAAACTGTGCCTCTATAATTATAACAGAAGATGGTGGAGAAACTTGGCATAAAATTCCGTGCGATAATTTACCAAAAATCGAAAAAGATGAAGCTTTTTTTGCAGCAAGTAACACCAATATCGCTACCATTGGAAGCACAGTTTGGATTGCTTCTGGAGGTGGAAAAGCGAGAGTTTTAAAATCTACCAATTATGGCAAATCTTGGCAAATTTTCGAGACTCCTTTTGTGCAAGGAAATGGTCCACAAGGAATTTATTCCATCGATCTTTATGACGAAAATAACGGAATTGCAGTGGGTGGAGATTACTCTAAACCACAAGAAAACATAGCAAACAAAGCAATTACAACAGATGGAGGAAAAACTTGGACAATCGTTGCAGACGGAAAAAGCCCCAATTATAAAAGTTGTGTACAATATGTGCCAAATACAAATGGAAAAGAAGTTTTTGCAGTAGGTAAAACTGGTGTTTCTTTTTCTAACGATGGTGGAAAAACTTGGAAAGATATTTCTAAAGAAAGTTACTACAGCATCCAATTTGTAGACGAAAATAATGCTTGGTTAAGTGGGCATCATAAAATTGGTAAATTAAACTTGTACTAATTTTATGAAACATTTTATACTAGGAATTGTAACTATACTCCTACTTTTCTCTTGCAACCAAAAAACAGAACTTCAAAAAGAATGCAATTGTAAAGTTGTATTTGTAGAGAATTTAGAAGAAGTAAAAGATGCTAAAAATCTATTTTCTTTACAAATTCCAAAAGATTGGAAAACAAACTTATATACAGATGCTCGCCAATCGTCTATTTATTCTGCAGATACCATTAAAGAACTTACAGAATCGTTACTTTTAGATGTAAATTATATGAGTGGATTTGTTAATTTTAACGATATTTTTAAATTAAAAATTGAACAAGAAAATTTATCAAAAAAACTAATTCAAAGAAAAGCGAAAGAAATTAACTTTTTAAATAAACCTAGTTATTATACAATTTCTATTGGTAAAAAAAGTACTTTTAAGTACCAGGTTTTGCAAATATTTACGAAATTAGATGCGAAAAATTTATTAATGGTAACTGCCCAAATATATGGAGATTCCTTAGTAAATAAAAGAATTTGTAAAGCAATTAGTTTGTTAGAAAAAATAAAAATACATAAAAAATGATTGAGAAAAAACACATTACAGACAGGTTTATAAAATATGTTACAATAGATACAGAATCAGACCCAAATAATACTGCTTTTCCCAGTTCAGAAAATCAGTGGAATTTGGCAAAAGTACTTGTAAAAGATTTAACAGATATTGGGCTGGAAGATATTACTTTAGACGAAAACTGTTACATTATGGCTACTTTGCCAAGTAATATAGAATATAGAGTGCCAACCATTGGTTTTGTGGCTCATATAGATACAAGTCCAGATTTTACAGGGAAAAACGTAAAGCCACAAATTGTAGAAAACTATCAAGGAAATGATATTATTTTAAATGAGGAAGAGAACATTGTACTTTCTCCAGATTATTTCGAAGATTTATTACAATATAAAGGTCAGACGATTATTACCACAGATGGAACCACACTTTTGGGTGCAGATGATAAAGCTGGAGTTACAGAAATTGTAACTGCGATGGAATATTTAATAAAACATCCAGAAATTAAACACGGAAAAATTAGAATTTGTTTTACTCCAGATGAAGAAGTTGGTAAAGGGGCACATAAATTCGATGTTAATAAATTCGATGCAGAATGGGCATATACAATAGATGGTAGCCAAATTGGAGAATTAGAATACGAAAACTTTAACGCAGCAAGTGCCAAGGTAACAATTACAGGAAAAATTGTACATCCAGGTTATGCAAAAGGAAAAATGATAAATTCTATGCTTATTGCAAACGAATTTATTGCGTCACTTCCACCAGAAGAAGTCCCTGAAAAAACAAGCGATTATGAGGGGTTCTTTCATTTACATGATTTGAATGGAAATGTAGAAAAAACAGTATTAGAATATATTATTCGCGATCACGATTTAGATTTGTTTGAAAAAAGAAAATATCTAATGCAAAGAATTGCATTTGATTTTAACGAACGATTCAATAAAGATTTGGTGGAAGTAGAAATTAAGAACCAATATTTTAATATGAAGGAAAAAATTGTTCCTGTAATGCATATTGTAGATATTGTAGAAGAAGTAATGAAAGAAATAGGAATTAAACCTTTAATAAAAGCAATTCGTGGAGGAACAGATGGCTCTCAACTTTCATATAAAGGCTTACCTTGCCCTAACATATTTGCTGGAGGCCATAACTTTCATGGACGTTTTGAATATGTTCCTGTAGAATCTATGGTAAAAGCAACAGAAGTAATTGTAGGAATAGCAAAAAAAGTACCTGAAAAATATGCATAAAAAAGTCTCCAGAAAACTGGAGACTTATATCATAGCGTATGCTATTAGATGTAAATTTTTAATAATAAAGCCCCTAATCTTTATTAAAAAAGCTATTTACATTTTACAAACGTAATCATTTTTTATTTATTACATACAAAAAATTAAGATAATTCAGGGTTTTTTCCCTTTATATTCTTATAAAAAGCCTTAAAGTGTCTAAAATCGGCATCTTTATCGTCTGTTGTATAGTAAGGTTCAGAGATTTTTACCTTTTTATTTTCAAAATCTAAGGTAGCCATTACAATAGGTACACTTGCCCCTTTTGCGATGTAATAGAAACCAGTTTTCCAATTTTTTACCTTTTTTCTTGTGCCTTCAGGAGATAAACCTAATCTAAATTCTTCTTTATTATTAAAAATATCAATAATGGCATCTACCAAATTATTATTTTTAGATCTATCTACAGGTGTTCCTCCTAATGCTTTAAAGAAATAGCCAAAAGGCCATTTAAAAAGAGAATTCTTTCCCACAAAATGCACCATAGTTCCTAAGGTCATTCTGGTTAATATTGCAATAGGAAAATCTACCCAACTTGTATGAGGGGCAGCAATAACTATATATTTTTTAGGATGTTTTGGAAACTCACCTTCAATTTTCCAACCCAAAATTGTATATAAAATAAACTTAGCGAATCTTTTCATTATAAATAGTAAAACAATTGTTTACAAAAACATTTTATAATGGTTTTATGTTATGTTTTAAAGTGATAAATTTAAGGACTTAAATCTATATAATGAACGAAATATTTATTTACTTACTAATTGCAATTTTATTTGCTGTAATTGGCTTATTTATAGGGAAATTACTTTCAAAATTAAATTTCGAAAAAGACAAAACTTCTTTAGAAAAAGAAAAATCTGCCTTAGAAGAACGAGTTGCATTGTTGCAACAATCTAAAGATATGGTAGAAAATAATTTTATCGAGTTGCAAAAAGAGATTAAAACAATTCAGCAAGAAAAAGAAAAATTAATAACTGCAAACACGAGACAAGAATCGGAAGTAGATAATTTACGTGTAAAATTACAAGAGAATAAAGGTGAAGTAGAGAAACTAAATGAAAAATTCACAAAAGAGTTTGAAAACTTGGCCAATAAAATTTTAGATGAAAAATCGACAAAATTCACGCTTCAGAATAAAGAAAATTTAAAAATTATCTTGAACCCACTTCAAGAAAAAATTAAAGTTTTCGAAGATAAAGTAGACAAAACACACAAAGAAAGTATCGATTATCATGCTGCTTTACGTCAGCAAATTTTAGGCTTAAAAGAATTAAACCAACAAATGAGTAAAGAAACCTTAAACCTTACCAAAGCATTAAAAGGAGACAATAAAATGCAAGGAAATTGGGGTGAATTGGTGTTAGAGCGTGTGTTGGAGAAATCTGGTTTAGAGAAAGATAGAGAGTATTATGTACAGCAAAGCTTTACTAACGAAGATGGTAAGAGGGTTTTGCCAGATGTTGTAATTCATTTGCCAGATAACAAGAAAATGATTGTAGATTCTAAAGTTTCTTTAGTTGCCTACGAACAATATATAAATGAAGAAGATGAACTTCTAAAAGAGAGTTTTTTAAAACAACATGTAGCTTCATTAAAAAGACATGTAGAGCAATTGAGTGATAAAAAATACGAAGATATTTATGGAATAGAATCTCCAGATTTTGTATTGCTTTTTATTCCTATAGAACCTGCTTTTGCAGTTGCTTTAAATACAGATACCAATTTGTACAATAAAGCATTCGAAAGAAATATTGTAATTGTTACACCTTCTACTCTATTGGCGACTTTACGCACGATTGATACTATGTGGAATAACGAAAAACAACAACGAAATGCTTTAGAAATTGCAAAACAAGCAGGTGCTTTGTACGACAAATTTAATGGTTTATTAAGCGATTTAATTGGGGTTGGTAAAAAGATAGATGCTTCTAAGACAGATTATAATGCTGCTATGAACAAGCTGTTTGAAGGAAGAGGAAACTTAATTTCTAGCGTAGAAAAATTGAAAAAAATGGGTGCAAAAGCTAAAAAAGCACTTCCAGAAAATATTATAGAACGTGCGAACTCCGAAGATTAAAGATATTTAAACTTCTTTTGAGTTCTTTTTTATATTGATATCGTTAAAACGAAAGGCGAATTTATCTTAATTTTACTAAAAATAAATACCTAAAATTATGTCAAATAAAGAAAGAGCAAGTGCAGAAAATGTTACCAAAGGAAATTCAGGAGATGTTCACGAAAGAGGTTTACATCCTTTAAAGGGAACTGTAAAAAAAGACGAATATAAAGATAAAGACAGTCGTAAAGATCGTTTAAAAGGCGAAGACAAAGACAAACTAAAAGATCAAGTACACAGTGCAACTGATAATTCTAACGATAGAATTGCAGATAAAATTCAGAATTCAGACAATAAGAAAGCCGATAAAAAATAAAGACTTTTCTTTTGAGTTACAATTTCAATTAATAACGTCAATTTTCGATATAAGTTTCCTTTAAATTTGTAGTGTTATAAACCAGTACTAACATTTTAGTACATAAAAAAGACAATTATGAATTCAGATACAAATGAAGGTAAGTGGAAACAGATCAAAGGAGAATTTAAAGAAGAACTTGGTAAAATTACCAATAACGAATCTACTGAAGCAGAAGGGTCTTTTGATAAATTAGTTGGAAAAATTCAAGAAAAATATGGCGAAACTCGCGAAAAAATAGAAAAAGAAATAAAAAGTTGGTAATTCAACTTTAAAAATTGATTAGAAAAAGACAAAAAAGCATCAAGTTTAAAAATTTGATGCTTTTTTTATGTTTATATCACACAAAAGTGAAATACCTAAAGCTAAATATAATTGCGTTAGTTTGAAAAAAATCATTCAAAAAACTGATAACCATTAAAGGAAATCAGGTTTTTAAAATTATGTTTTTATACCTTATCAGAAGGCATTGCCTTTTACATTACGAATAATCTTCTTGCACTCATCATTTCGTTTACACGTTCTCCAATGGCGTGTAAAGCATCTTCATTATTAGCATTTTTAATTGCTTCATCAATAAAATTAACAACAGCAACCATATCTTCCTCTTTTAAGCCACGAGTTGTAATTGCAGGAGTTCCAATACGAATTCCAGAAGTAACAAATGGCGATTTATCATCAAAAGGAACCATGTTTTTATTTACGGTAATGTCTGCTTTTCCAAGAGCGATTTCTGCATCTTTTCCAGAAATATCTTTATTTCTTAAATCGATTAACATACAGTGGTTGTCTGTTCCTCCAGAAATAATATGATAACCTCTAGCAACAAATTCTTTAGCCATTGTAGCTGCATTTTGTTTTACTTGAATTTGATATTCTAAAAACTCATCTGTTAAAGCTTCACCAAAAGCAATTGCTTTTGCAGCAATCACGTGCTCTAAAGGTCCACCTTGGTTTCCAGGGAAAACAGCAGAATTTAACAACATCGACATCATTTTTGGTTTTCCACTTTTTAAAGTTTCTCCAAATGGGTTTTCGAAATCTTTACCAATCATAATCATTCCTCCTCTTGGGCCACGTAATGTTTTGTGGGTTGTAGTGGTAACAATATGACAATGAGGCAATGGGTCGTTTAAAATTCCTTTGGCAATTAAACCAGCAGGGTGCGAAATATCTGCCATTAAAACTGCACCAACATTATCTGCAATTTCTCTAAACTTCTTAAAATCGATATCTCTAGAATATGCAGATGCACCAGCGATAATTAATTTTGGTTTGTGTTCTTTTGCTTGTTGCTCTAAGTGATTGTAATCGATGGTTCCTGTTTTTTTATCTACACCATAAAATACAGGGTTGTATAATTTACCAGAGAAATTTACAGGAGAACCATGCGTTAAATGCCCTCCATGAGATAAATCGAAACCTAAAATTGTATCTCCAGGTTTTAAACAGGCAGCAAAAACAGCTGTATTTGCTTGAGAGCCAGAATGTGGTTGTACGTTTACATATTCCGCACCAAATAATTGTTTTGCTCTGTCAATCGCAATTTGCTCGACAATATCTACAATTTCACAACCTCCATAATATCTTTTCCCAGGATATCCTTCAGCATATTTATTGGTTAAAATAGAACCTTGCGCTTGCATAACTTGGTCACTCACGAAGTTTTCTGAAGCGATTAATTCTAACCCACTTAATTGTCTTTCTTTTTCTTCCTGAATAAGGTCGAAAATTTGATTGTCTAATTGCATTATCTTTGTTTTATATAAGCATCAAAAATAACAAAAAACAACATTGAATTGAATAAGTTTTTTGTATATTTTCAACAACTTATTAAGATTTATGCAATTCAAAAAAAAGGGATGTTAAAAATTAGTTATTCGTGATAATTCTTTTTAAAAATGAAAAAAATTTGCATAGATTTGAACAAATTAAAGAATTTACAGAATGATCATAACAGCAAATAATCCGAATAGAAAATCCTGGTTGAAAGTAAAGGAAGAATCTGACTTTCCAATTCAGAATATTCCATTTGGAGTTTTTATCACAAGAGACGATATTATAACCATTGGAAGTAGAATTGGCGATTTTGCCATTGATTTAGGCGCATTTCATCAATTAGGATATTTTGAAGGAATACCTTTAACAGACGATATTTTTCTACAAGATAACCTAAACGATTTTATTGCAGACGGACGTAAAACATGGCGTTTGGTAAGAAATAGAATTGCAGAAGTTTTCGATGTTACCAATGGAAGCTTACGTGATAATGCAGAGCATAAAGATAAAATTATCTTTAGAATGGACGAAGTAGAAATGTTATTACCAGTTTCTGTTGGAGATTATACCGATTTTTATGCAAGTAAAGAGCATGCTACAAATGTAGGTTCTTTATTTAGAGATCCAGAAAATGCACTATTCCCAAATTGGTTGCATATTCCTATTGGTTATCATGGAAGAAGTTCTTCTATAATTCCATCTGGAGTGCCAATTAGAAGACCTTATGGACAAACAAAACCAGATGAAGGCAGTAATATACCTAATTTTGGACCTTCGAAATTATTAGATTTTGAGTTAGAAATGGCTTTTATAACTACAGATGCAAATGTTTTAGGAGATAGAATTTCTATTGAAGATGCAGAAGAATATATTTTTGGTTTGGTGCAATTTAACGATTGGTCTGCAAGAGACATTCAAGGTTGGGAATATGTACCTTTAGGGCCTTTTTTAGGAAAAAGCTTTGCTTCTACGATTTCTCCTTGGATTGTAACTTTAGATGCTTTAGAGCCTTTTAGAACGGAAAATCCTAAACAAGTTTACGAGCCATTACCTTATTTAAAACAAGAAGGAAAAGGAAGTTACGATATACATTTACAAGTAGGAATTATGCCAGAAAATGGTGAGGAAACTATTGTTGCAAATTCTAATTTTAAATATATGTATTGGACAATAGCACAGCAATTAACACATCATACAGTAAATGGTTGTCCTGTGGAAGCTGGAGATATGATGGGTTCTGGAACCATTTCTGGTCCAACAAAAGATAGCTATGGGTCTATGTTAGAACTAACTTGGAAAGGACAAAACCCAATTACTTTAAAAGATGGTACAACACGTAAATTTATTAATGATAATGATACTGTAATAATGCGTGCACATTGTAAAAATGATGAGATTCGCATTGGTTTTGGAGAATGTATTGGTAAAGTTTTACCTGCAAAATAAATTACACTTGATATCAAGTTTAGTAAACCTCACTCCTTTTTTTAGTTGTGAGGTTTTTATTTTTTTACTTCGAGGTTTAGCAAAATTTATTTATAGAAATATATTTAGATTTTTTTTTGCAAAATAGAATTAGTTTAAGGTTCTAACTTGAACCTTAAACTAATTTTTTATAAAATTAACTATCAGTAATTTTAATATTATTTTCTTTCTAATAAACTACCTACAAAGTCGCTAGCTTACTATTCAATAAATAGTCAGTGTACATGCTTTTATAATACACTTTCTTTTCAATAGACTCTATTACAGGAGTTGCAAAATCTTCCTCATACATTTCGCCAATTACATTTAACCCTCCAGGACTAAACACATTAATTTCCATTAATTTATCGCCCACAATATCAATTCCTACTAAAAACATACCATCTTGCACCAATTTTGGTCTTACAATGTCTGCTAGTTTCATAATTTGATCCGTTATTTTTACGGGTTGTGGCTTTCCTCCTGCATGGATATTGCTTCGAATATCGCCAGAAGCGTTTACACGTTGCATCATTGCATATTTTCCATTTACTTGTAAAGGTTCTCCATTCATTAAAAATAAACGGGTGTCTCCTTTTGTAGCTTCCGTTAAATACTCTTGTGCGATTACAAAGCCATCTCTACAAATAGCATCGATTGTTTGTGTTAGATTGTGCTCGTTTTTTTTATCCATCATAAAAACATTGGTTCCTCCAGAACCTTGTAAAGGCTTTAAAATCATTTTTTGTTTTTGCTCTTTAAAAAACTCTTTAATTTCTAAATGATCTCTGGTTACAATTGTTTTAGGACGTAAAATTTCTGGGAAATGCTGAAAATACATTTTATTGACTGCACCTGCCAAACTTTTTGGGTGATTTAAAACAATAACACCATTTCTCATGGCAATTTCTCCAAAAATAAAAGCGGCGTTTTGTGCCCAATCTCTTTCGTTAATCTCGTCTGCTGGATTGTTTCTTAAAAACAGTACCTCTAAATCTTCTGAAGTTATTGTAGAAAATTCTTGATTCTGTACTGCTTTAAAATAAGTTTCTTGTGAATTAAATTTTTTGTCTTTTACAGATTTACATCTAACAGACAAATGTCCTCTGGAAGCATAAGCCAATTCTCCTACTCCAATAAAATAGACTTCGTGCCCACGTTTATATGCTGCATAACCCAATGCAGGAGTTGTATAATTCGGTTTTTCTGTTTTATGGTCGTTTATTATAAATGCTATTTTCATCTCTTTTTTTATTTACTATACTATTTAAAAAAGATTCGTCTATAGATTTAATTTTAATCTGCTAACTCTATAATATCTAAACCTTTATATAGTTTTTTTAATCTTTTTTGTACATTTTTTCTTTCTAAAAAACGAGGCAATTCTGGTTTTACTAAAACGTTTCTATATAAAAGTTCTTCAATTAATGCTGTGTGTGTAATATTGAATTTCCCTGTATATAAATTCTCTAAACTTCCTCCTTCTTTTAAATACTTTAGCAAATCTATTAATCCTGCTAAGTACACTGCATCTTTTGTTAAACCACCACCTCTATAAACTCTCATGGTTATATAATAGGCGATTCTTTCTGAAAATGCATATTTCTTACAAAGTTTCTTAAAAGTTTCAATAAATGTTAACCCATTTACCATAGATTGTACCCCAATTACTCTTCCTGCCAATAATCTTAAACGGTTTACAGTTAAACCTCCAACCAAATATTCTGCAATTACTGCAAGACCTTCTTGTAGTTGGTCATATCCTTCAAAACCTTCGTACATTTGCTTTAAAGGCTGGCGTTTTCCATTGCAATACGTTAAAATGTGTGTGGCAACTTCATGCTGAATTAAAGCATCACACCTATTGGCATCTAAAGAAATTTCATCATTAATTAACAATTTTGTTTTGCTAACCATAATTCCTGCAACATCATTTCTTATTTCTACAGTTAAATCTAAATTCGGAAACTTACTATTATAATAATCTATTTCCTTTTGCGCGTGTTCTGCAAATTCTGTACAATTAAAACGACTTTCACTTTTCCTGGTTTCTCTCTTTGGAAAAGCTTTTAGAATCTTTTTAGCTTCTTTTAATACGTTTTTGTTGATAACGCCATACAAACTTTCGCCTACAAATCTAAAATTATCTGTTCCACGTTCTTCTAACATGGTTAGTTGCTTTTCTATTTCTAAACGCTTTCCTCTTAAAATAAAAGCAATGGTTGGGTCTTCAATTTCATCTATAGGAATGTTGTATAGTTTTCGCTTTTCCAACTCTGGATCTATCGAAATTAATCGATATTTAAACGATGGAAGTTTCTTGAATTTATTCTCTTTAAATTTCTTCCATTCCTCGTTACTATTTACAGGAGTTGTTCTTAAAAGGAAAGACATTCTCTCGCTAATTGCTGCTAATTGCGTGTCCGATTCTCGGGTTACTCTGTCTATATGCGTTTTTCCAAGCATTAAATAATTCTCGAAACTATCTGTGGTTTGTACTCTAATAAATTCGTAAACTGCTCTTTTTATGGTTTCTGAAAAAACGCCATAAAATACTCTAAAAAACAAGGAATAAAGCTCGTTTGTAAGTGTATTTTTATATAAAACTGGTACTTGAATTCCAATAATTAGCATTCCTGTTTTTTTGGAAGTATCTAAATCTACAAGTGGTTCTAAGTGTTTTGGATGTTTAGGGTTATGATCGCTTACATACGCAGAAACATTTGGGTATGTAAGATTTAATTTATTAAAACCTTCTTCCAATGCCTTTGCGGTTTCTGAAGCAATTTTAACAGGACAATTAATATGAAATTTCGTGCTCGTATTTTCGCTATCTGGCCAAACTTCTAGAGCTAAAAAAGTTTCAAATTTTTCTGATACAATTAATCTTATGGCTTCTAAAAGCTTTGTGATATCTATACTTTCATCAACGATTAAGTAAGAAGCTTGTGTTTTTAATAATCTTGAGAAATAAACATCTGGTTCTTTAAATCTATAAACACAAATAAAAGGTAAAAATTTATCGATATGTAAAATTCCGTTATTTGGTAATTCGTAATTTAAAGGTGAATCGCTATGTATTTTCTCACAAATTTCTTGTATTATATTTGAATCTATATGCTTGTTTTTACTCATGTAAATTGTATTCTTTATAAAATTCTTCTGCGTGTTTTTTTAACTCCGTTTTTAAATATTGCTCTACAGACTTTACCACTTCTGGATACATTATTTGTGCTAATTCATCACAATAAATTTTAGCAATTTCGGTTGCTAAAACCAATGTATTCTTAAAATTCTGAGTAATATATTTTAAGAAATATCCATTTCCTTGAAAAGTATCGTTAATTTTTGAAGTCGCATTTATGCCATTTGGGAAAGGTGTTTTTTCTAACGTTTCTCTCCAAGATTCTATTACTTTTCCAAAACGATTGTTATCTACATTGCTTGTTCCTAAATTCCAAGCTGGTACTTCTCTATCCCATCGTTTCCAGTTGTAAGAATGCATATCATACACTACACATATACCAAATTTTTCTTCTAATTTTTCGATTAATGCGTGTACAACTTTATAGAAGTTGGTGTGTTTCTGTAAACTTTTTTCTATTTGATTTTCTGTTAACGGATTTTTCCACAACTGTTTTCCCCAAGCATCTGTATAAATGGCATTATCTGGTGCTCTGTTTAGATCATACTCGAAACGAGAATCCATTCCAGCAATAACTATAGGATGCGATTTTACCATTTCTTTCGTTTCTGGGTCTTCTTCAAACCAGCGTTCGTAAGCTGTATGCAAACAATTATCCCATAATTCTTTTCTAAATTGATGCCCATCATGCACAGCTCCACAAGCATAATGCACATATTTATCAATTTTTATAGTAAAAGAATAGTCACTTGAAACTGCTTCAAAAGTTTCTTCGTTTTTAATCTTCGTTACAATTTCTTCAACAGTTAATTTTAACATATTAACCAATAATTTTCTTTAAAATTCCAAATACTTTTTTCTCGTAAAAATCGACAGAACCATCAGCAAAAAATACATTTTTAATGTTTCTTAATAATTCATCTTTTTCTGATTGTGTAAAATCGTTTTCGGAAAAATATTGCTGAATTTTATCTAAATTTTCCTCCTCTGAATCCACTACAACTTCTGTATGAATTTTATGAAACGTCTTTTCATCGACTTTAGAAAGTATAAATTCTTGTTCGTTTTTATCTTCTATATGATTGCAATGTGCTGCGTATAAAAGCACATAAGCTTCAAATTCTTTTCTGGTCCAATCTAAATTCATAATTATAATGCTATTGGTAAATTGTTTGTACTGCCCCACTCTGTCCAAGAACCATCGTAAACTGCAACATTTTTTACTCCTGCAATTGCTGCGCCTAACGCTAAAATTGATGCTGTAATGCCAGAACCACAAGTAAAAATTATTTGTTCTTTATTTTTATAGTCCTTAAAAATGTTTTTTAATTCTTCTGCGGATTTCATTTTACCACTTTGCTGCATTTCAATAAAAGGTAAACTCACAGAATTAGGAATGTGTCCGCTTTTTAAATCGTTTCTTGGTTCTGGTTCTGTTCCGTAAAAACGACCTTTTGAACGAGCATCTGCTATTAAAATGGCTTTATTTTCTATGGAATTTAGCACATCGTTTGTAAACTTTAATTTTTCTGGTTTGTAATAGACTTTAAAATTTCCTTTTTTAGGTTGATGTGTTTTAGGTGTTTCAATAGGATAATTTTTTGATTTCCATTCTGGAAAGCCTCCATCTAGAATAGCAATATTTTTAAAACCCATTAATTGAAACATCCACCAAACTCTTGGTGAAGAATAAGTACCTAAATCGTCATAACAAACTAATACAGAATCTTTATTTATGCCTAATTCTTGGGCTTTTTCTTGAAATTCTTTGGGAGCTAAAACTGTATTTGGAAAAGGTACTTTCTTATCTGAAAACACATTTTTTAAATCAAAAAAAAGGGCTCCTTTAATCTGTTTTTTATCTGTAGAATTTTGTGATTTGTCAGTCACTTTCGGAATTGTACAATCTAAAATAATTAAATTTTCGTTCTCTAAATTGTTGTACAACCAATCTACAGAAACCAAAGGAGAGCTTATATGTAAGGACATAGCAAATGTGTTTTAAAATTTTAGTATTTTTTGAGAAACTCTCAATAAAAACTTCTAGCTTCCAACTTCCAACTTCCAACTAAAAACTAAGCTTCATCAACCAACTTCTTTAAGCTTGATTTTCGTCTAAAAGCAGCATCTTTTTCCAACACTTTACTTTCCATAAAATTAACTACCTTTTCTTGAACTCTTGTTTTATAAACTTTGTTCATATACGTAATTCCTCCAGGAGACATTACATTTACTTCTACTAATTTGCCTCCAATTACGTCAATACCCACAAAATAGAGTCCGTCTTTTACTAATTTTGGTCCAATTCTATTACACAATTTTTTTTCTTCTGCAGTTAGTTTATGTTTGGCAATACTTCCACCAGCAGAAACATTAGATCTATGATCTTTTTCCCCTGGAATTCTACGCATTGCACCAATTGGAACTCCATTTAAAATTAATACACGAACGTCTCCTTGATTTGCTCCTTCTATATATTCTTGCAGAATTACATAATCTGAACCACCATCGCTTTTGCTTATGTAAAAATCTAACAACGAATTAATATTTCCCATTGCCGATTTTTCAATTAAAATAACTCCAGAGCCACCAAAACCGTTCAAAGGTTTTAAAATCATTTTATCGGAAGGAGATTCCTCTATCATTTTAATTAAATAATCTTTGTTTTTAGAAACGTGTGTTACAGGAATAATCTCGTTGTTTGGATCTTCGAAAACAGCTGTATATAGTTTGTTATTAGCTTCACGCATTCCTTGTACAGAATTTATAATGAAAACATCGTCTTTAACAGAGTCTAAGAAATTTAGCATTAAAGGATCTAAAGGTGGTTCTGCACGCATAAAAATAACATCGAAACCTGCCAAAGGAAGCATTTCTTCTCTTGTAGTTGTTTTGTTATAAAACGACTTTATATTGGATGGAACTTTTTCTGTTCTGTTTAAAATGGTACAAAAAGCGTTGGTAACACTGTTTCTAATGGTTAAATTAGAAGGTGTACAAATGGCAACTCCATGCCCTCTTTTTACACATTCGTGAATTAAGGTTAATGATGTATCGTTTTCTGGAGATTTTATGTTCTCCCATGGATACATTAAAAAACATACGTTCATATTTATTTTTTTAAAATTTTTAATTTCTTATTAAATAGAAAGCTTAGATCTTAAATCTGCGACTAAAAACTGCAACTGCCTACTAAATACTAAGACTGCTACTGCCAACTGAAGACTACTTCACTTTATCATAATTATCGTCCCAATTTTTAGGTTTTGGTTCGTGTAATTTACCCAAAGATTTCGCAACCAACATAGATACAGTTGCATCTCCAGTAACATTTACAGTAGTTCTACACATATCTAAAGGTCTGTCTACTGCAAAAATAAGTGCCAAACCAATGGGCAATAATTCCGCAGGAAAACCAATAGATTCTAAAACAATTACTAACATAACCATACCTGCACTTGGTACAGCTGCAGAACCTATAGAGGCTAATAAAGCTGTTAAAACAATTACTAATTGATTCGAAAAAGTTAAACCTTCTGGCCAAATAACTTGCATAATAAAAACGGCTGCAATACCTTGATATAAACTTGTTCCATCCATATTAATCGTTGCTCCAACTGGTAAAACAAACCCTGAAACTTCTTTATCTACGCCCAAATGTTCTTCTACTCTCTCCATAGTTACTGGTAAAGTTGCTGCACTCGAACTTGTAGAAAATGCTAACAATTGTGCTGGACTTATTTGCTTTAAAAACCACATTGGCGATTTTTTTGTGTACACACTTACTAAAATTAAGTAGAAACCAATCATTAAAATTAAACCTCCAACTACACACAAAGCATAAACTAATAGTTTTAAGAGAATTTCGGTATCATCAAAAGCGATAATTACGTTTGCCAACAATGCAAAAACGGCATAAGGAGCAAAAAGCATAATTAAATCGACCATTTTCATAACCATTTCATTTAAAGAATCAAAGAAATCCATTAAAGGTTTGGCTTTTTTCTCTGGAATTAATAGTAATGAAATCCCTACAAACATGGCAAAGAATATAATTTGTAACATACTTGCATCTGCAAAAGACTGAAAAATATTACTTGGAAAAATATCTACCAAAGCTTGCAAAGGACCTGCATCTTTTTGGGCAGATGCTTTTACCAACTTATCTGTAACTCCAGAATCTGATTCGTATTTTAATTTGATTTTTTCTATGGTATCTGGCGACATTCCAACACCAGGTTCAATTAAATTTACAATTCCTAAACCAATAATAATGGCTATTAAAGTGGTTCCTACATAAATAGAAATTGTTCTTAGCCCCATTTCCTTAATTTTAGAAATATCTTTTAAATCGGATATCCCTTTAATTAAAGAGGCTAAAATTAGTGGAACAGCTATTAGTTTTAATAAATTAATAAATATGGTTCCAAAAGGTTTTATCCAATCTGTAACAAATCCTTTTCCTCCATCTAAAGTATTCATAATAAATCCAAAAATGATACCAAGTACCATTCCTATTAAAATTTTCCAGTGTAATGCTAAATTTTTCATTAATTAGTTTAAATTATTAAGAACTTGAAAGGTAAAAAAAATAATTAAAAATAGGTGTGACTTTATTCTTATATTGTGTCAGATTTATAGAAAACATCCATATTAATTTTAAAAAACATAAAAATGGCAGGTATTTTAGACTTATTAAATAGTGATTTAGGAAAACAGATCGTTTCTGGTGTAGCAGGTTCTACTGGAAATGATTCCAACAAAACAAATAGTGTTTTAACAATGGCTTTGCCAGTTTTAATGAAAGCTATGGAAAGAAATGCAGCTACTCCAGAAGGTGCACAAGGCTTACAAAAAGCATTAGAAACAAAACACGATGGAAGTATTTTAGACAATCTTGGAAGTTTATTTGGTGGTGGAGTTGATGAAAGCGTGAAAAAAGATGGAGAAAATATTTTAGGGCATATTTTAGGTCAAAAACAACAAGGTGTAGAAAAAGTTATTAGTCAGAAATCTGGTTTAGATGCAGGTTCTGTTGCAAATATTTTAAAAGTTGCTGCTCCAATTTTAATGGGTGTTTTAGGAAAACAAAAGAAAGAACAAAATGTTAGTGATTCTTCTGGTTTAGGTAGTTTATTAGGTGGAATGTTAGGTGGAAATGACACGAAAAATGAACAAAGTTTCTTGGAAAAAATCTTAGACGCAGATGGAGATGGAAGCGTTGTAGATGATGTTGCTGGAATGTTTTTAGGAGGAAGTAATAAAAAATCTGGTGGACTTGGTGGTTTGTTAGGTGGTCTTTTTGGGAAATAATATTTTCTGATTATAAAATAAAAAAAAGGTCTTTTATTAATTTGAAAGACCTTTTTAGATTGAGGTAAATTTAACCTTTTACTTTTTCATAAACTTTTTGGTTACTTTTTTTCCTTCACTTGTTTCTATACTTAATAAATAAACGCCATTTTTTAGATTAGAGACATCTACTCTATTACTTCTAGTTTCTCTAATTTTGCTTCCTATAATATTAAAAATTGTAATCTTTTTAATATCTAATGTTGTCGAAATATTTAAAAATTGATTTGTAGGGTTTGGGTAAACATCAAAATTAATTAAACTAATTTCTTCATTGGATAAAATCCCTGAACATTGTGCAACTGTTTCTACAATATTATTTTTAGTATTTAAAACCCAATTGTTTATTACTGAATTTGAATCATCATCCACAAAAATACATTTTAGATTAGGTGCTGTATCTGTTTCTACATTGCCAATTGTAGATAAATTTCCGTTTCTTAAATCTAAACTTGTAATATCTAGCCCACCAACATAGACAGAAATTATATTTTTATTATCAGAAAAGTTTAATTCCGTTAATTTAGAAGAAAAAGCTGTGAAATATCTTAGTACTGTATTTTTAGTTAAATCTATCTTTTCTATTAATGTTTCACTCATATCAAATTCTTGTATTGCTGTAAAATTAGAAATACTTAAACTTGTTATTTTGTTATTAGATATATTTAATCTTCTTAACGCAATAGAAACTGTTGGTATTATTAAAGATGTCAACTTATTATTACGAACATCTAAATAGTCTAAACTTGCATTATTACCTAAAATTAAATTTGTTAATTGATTGTTTCCTAAATACAAAGCAGTAAAATTATTACTATAACTTAAATCTAAAGTTGTTAACTGATTACCAAAACAAATAAGCGTTTTTAATTGAGTAAAATCCTCTATTCCTGTTAGATTAGAAATATTTGAATTTCTAACATCCAGTTGGCTAATAGAATTAATATTAGAAGTTAAAACTTGTCCATCTAAAACATCATCTAAATTAAGATCAATTAATTTTTGCTCAAAATTAGCATCTGGTATGTTGGTTATTTTAGCAAAAGTTGCAGTAATGCTCTTGTCTGCATCCATTGTAACAGTTAATGGATTTGTAGTTCCTGTTGCATCTCCAGTCCACTCTATAAATTTAAAACCTGTATTTGCAGTTGCTGTTAAACTAACTGTTGCTCCATCTGCATAAGTTCCGTTTGTAGGATTTGGGTTTGTTGCAATAGTTCCATTTACAGCAGTTGTGGTTAATGTTCGTTTAATTTGACTAAATTTTGCAGTTATGTTTTTATCTGCATCCATGGTAATTGTAAGAGGATTTGTGTTGCCAGAAGCATCACCAGACCAACCAGAAAACTCAAAACCTGTAACAGCAGTTGCTGTTAAAATTACACTTGCACCATCATTATAAACTCCGTTTGTAGGGTTTGGGTTTGTAGCAACAGTTCCATTATTTGCTGTTATTGTTAAAGTTCTATCCATTGAAACTGAAGAACCAAACTCATAAGGCCCTAAATCTACATTGCTATTAAATATTCTTGAATTTCCTAGAATATCTGTATTTAATGTTGACGGAATTTTAGAATTATCACCAGAATCTACTGCTGGAGATAAATTTGTTAGTGTAAAATCTCTAGAAGTTTCGTTTGTAAAATTAGGGTTTGTAGCAATAATGTTTGCTTTATTTGCACCAGCAACTTGAGACATAAAGTCTTGTGCAATACAATTATAAGCACTTAAATTTCCATTTGCTTGCGAAGTACTATTTCCTATTGATTTTAAAAATGAATTAGAATTCGAAAAATTAGAATAAAATATAGAATTAGATGCTTCTAAATTTACATTTCCCCCAGCATTTTTAGATGCATTTACAACAGAAGAATTAGAATTTCCATTAGATATGTAATTGTTATGCGCAAAAGTTGAATTTACAATTTTTACATTTTGTGTAGAATTTAAATCTTGTCGAAACCAAATTGCACTTCCTGGTGAAGTAGCATCGCCTACATTGTCTAATTTATTATCATAAATTAAACAGTTTAAAATATTTATATCTAAAGTTTTTCCTGCTTTTGCTCTAGAATAAAGCATTACCCCAAAAAGACCTAAATTATTTTTTATAATGGTATTTTCAATATGTAAAGTTCCTTCAGAATCTATCATTCTTATAGCTCCACCTCTATTTGTTACTCCGTCTTTAATTGAACAATTTTTTATAGTTAAATTTTTTATTCCTGTATTTACGAAAATTCCACTTCCTTCTTTAAAATCTGTAGAAGTACCAGTTGCTTGTCCATCTTGAATTGTAAAACCATCGATTATAGAATTATCTCCTTGTATTTTTATAACATTATAAGAATTTTCTCCTCTATTATTTCCTGAAAAGGCGACTCCTGTATCATCTGCGTTTAAATCTCCAGATAAAATAGTAACATTGGTTTTGGCATCTCTTTGAGATAGCATCGTTTCATTACCAACAAACCCACCATACACTTTTAAACCATTTATTCCAAAAGCTTTACTCCTGTCTGAAGCATGAGGAATATAAGTTCCTTTTGCAACCCAAACTTCACTAAAATTTGTATCAGCCTTACTTAATCCTTCGTTTAAATCTGTATAGGCATCTGCCCAAGAATTTCCATTATTTGCGCCAGTTGCAGTTTTATTTACATAAATAGTAGCTCTTGGTGGAATAATATTAAAATATTGCACGCTCACTTTTTGTGATGCTAAATCTAAATAAGCTACATATAATTTATCTTGTGTAGCATTCAATTTTATTTGAGAACTTGGTGTAATTCCTGTAAAATTTAAGTTGATGTTTAAATCTGTTTTTACATTAGTACCTGCATTGTAAGAATATATTTTTAAATCGCTTGAAGGGTTGTAATGCATTACAAAATAAGAAGCTCCTAAAGTTTTATATTCTAAACCATAAATTCTATGACTTGGTATTTGATTATCACCAGTAATAGATGCCTCATTTTGAAAACGTAATTGTCTTTGTGCATTACTTCCTCTTCTATAATCATATAAAAATTTACTTGTATCTCCTCCAGAAGCTGCTGCTATCCCTTCAGAAAAACCATTATCTCCACCCACATTTAAAACTTCTTTAAAAAAGGTTTGATTCCATGCAGAACCATCATATTCTAAAACTTTTAATCTAATTCGAGATCTATTTACAAAAGAGGAATATTCTCCTTTGGTAAATGTGTTCGCATTTCCTAAATCAAAAGAATTACTAAAAATGTTGGTATCTATTTCTTTAGTCCAACTTGCACCTCTTTTTGCATATAATTGAAATTTTATATTATACCAAGGCGTATTATTTGTTTGAGAACCAACTACAGGTTTCCCATTCTCATCTAATTTAAAAACGATTTTATTGTGTGGCGTAATATTACCAATACTTGTTGCTTCTGAAACCCAGTTTGTTCCATTAAAACTAATTAAATCTATTTTATTAGAAGTCATATTTTTATACACAACCCAAGGTTGGTTGGTTATGGGATGAATTTCTATATGAACCATTTCTGGAATCATACCCGCTGTTGAACTAACATCTCCAAGTTCTACCCATTTAGTTCCATCGAATTTTTTAACATGTAATTTACCATCAGAAGCTTTGTCTGAATAGGCAACAAAAGGACTATTATTAGCATCAATTGCAATAGATACTTTTGCAGCTGCTGTAGTAAATTCTGCTGTTCCTTCTAATTGCCATGTTTGAGAATAAAGTGTTTTAGTTGCTAATAAATTAAATAGCAAAAAAGAGGTTAAGAATAGTAATTTTTGTTTCATAATGGAAATAATTTAAGTTATGAAACAAAAATGTTGATTTACAGCAACTAAACACCTGTTTATTTAGTGAACGGTTTGTTTTTTTTTGTGAACCGTAAATTAATTAAAGATGGTATTTATCATTTTTAGAAAAGCATCTTTACGATCTCTAGCGATTGGAATGGTTTTATTATTTTGCATTACCACATGTAAACCATCTTTTTTTACAACCTCATTCATAAACTTTAAATTGATCAAATAAGAACGATGTGGCTTGTAAAATAAGGGTTTGTCTTTTAATTGGTCTGCAAAATGTTTAAGAGTTTTGCAGATTAATTCCGATTTTCCATTCATTAGATGTACTTTGGTGTACACACCATCTGCTTCGAAATATAAAATATCTTCATGTGAAGCAAAAATAATCCCTTTTGGGATTTCCAACGCAATTTTATTTAAAGATAATTGCTGAAAAGCTTTCTCTAAATTTTGTAATTTATGGTTGATATTCTCCTCTTCAATTACCTTTTTAGCATTTTGTAAAGCCAATTTTAACTCCTCTATATCAATTGGTTTCATTAAATAATCGATGGCAGATAAACGAAAAGCTTCAATAGCATATTGGCTATAAGCTGTTGTGAAAATAATTTGAAAATTTATTTTTTCATTTTTAAAGAAATCTAATATTTCTAAACCCGAATTTTGAGGCATTTCTATGTCTAAAAATACAATTTGAGGTGCTGTATTTTTTATTAGCTCTACACCTTCTACCAAATTAGAAGCCTCTAAAATAGTGTTAATTCCAGTACATTCTTCTTGTAATAGATTTGCTAAAACGTTTCTGGCTCTGCTTTCATCATCAATAATTAATATTTTCATGGTTATTGATTTATGGGAATTTTAATGATAATTTTTGTACCGGTTGCAATTTCATTTTCAGATAAATCTTCTATCAAGATTTCTAAATTAGAATTATTTGCAAGGTTTAATAAGTTTATTCTTTTTTGATTGGCAGAAGTGGCAAAAGATTTGTGCTTTCCAACTCTTTTTTTATTGATTTCTGCAGCTGCCTCTCTTCCAATTCCATTGTCTAAAATGGTACAAATTAATGTGGAAGAATAGTTATCTTTTTCAAATAAAATATCTAATTTCTTATTATCAATTTTATGTAATAAACCATGTTTTAAAGCATTCTCTACATAAGGTTGCAATAATAAAGAAGGTATATATATTTGCTCTAAATTTAAACCATCATCAATGACAATATTGAAAACAAAATCGTCGTTAAATCGATCTTTTTCGAGTTCTAAATACAATCTTAATGCTTTAATTTCTTCTGCTAATGTTACAGTATCATTCTGGCTTTGTTCTAAATAAATTCGAATTAATTTAGAGAATTTCACTAAATATTGTCGTGCTAATTTTTTTTCATTTAAAATGATAAAATCCTGTATAGAATTTAACGCATTAAAGATAAAATGAGGGTTCATTTGCGAACGTAAATTCTCTAATTGAGAATACACCAATTCTTTCGTTATTTTTTCTTTTTCTAATGCAATTTTCTGCTCTTTTCTTAAACGTTTATTCTGTTTTTTGAAATATATAAAAATTAAAAACACCACTAAAAAAAGCATTAACAATAAAAACCAGAATGTTTTGTAGAAAGGTTTTGTTACAGTAATTGGCAATAATAAAACGTTAGAATATGCTGTTTGAAATTTATTTTTTGCTCTAACTTTTAAAAGAAATTTTCCTGATGGAAGTGTGTTAAATGTAATGAAGTTAATTCCGTTTTCGATTGCATTCCAATTATTAGAAAACCTCTCTAATAAGTATTCATAACCTACATTTTCTTTAGATTGAAAACCGTTACTATTAAATTCTACTTTAAAATTACTTTCTAACTCTTTTAATTTTAATTCTTTCGGAAATTCTTTTACAGAATCATTAACAATCAATTGCGTAAAATACAATTCAGGAATTTTTCTTTTTTTAAACACCTTATGTTTGTTAAAACTTAATAAACCCTTATTTGTTGTTATAAATACTAAAGAATCTAAAACTGCAATATTATCAATTGCATAAGAATTTAAACCATCGATTTTTGCAAGTGTGTTTAGTGTTTTGTTGGTTTTATCGTATTTCTGTAAACCATTTTCTGTAGAAATCCACAATTCATTTTTATATGCCTCAATTTGATTTATTACATTAGAAGTCAATCCATTTTTAACAACTAAACTATCTACAAAAGTATTGTTTTTAAAAGCAAACACCCCTTTATTATGTGTTGCTACCCAAATGGTTCCATCTTCTAATTCTGCTAATTTAGAACCATAAACTCGCTTGTTTTTATATTTTAGATACGTTCCCTTTTCTTTATCGATGTCGTATTTTAAAAAACCATCTATCATTGTAGCATAATAGCTATTCTCTTTTTTTGCATATAAAGCGGCATAGGTTCTTTTATGAATTAAATGTTTGTATTGTTTCGATGTAATATTTATTTGAGACAAACTATTGGGTGTACTTACTAAATAATTATCATTATTTATAAAATCTACAGACTTCCAAGCCGCACTTTCATTAATTGATTTGAAAGAATTATTATTAAGATTATAGTTTACAGCATAATTGGAAGTTCCTATTAAAAGAGAATTGTTTTTAGGAATGTAATAAAACGTTTTTACAGCAGTATTTGAGATAAAGTTTAGTTTTTTTATGGCTTTTGTTGAAATATGATATTCTTCTACTGTGCCATTACTACTGGCTAAAAAAAGTGTTTTATCATTTTTTTTTCTAAGCGTAGTTATCTTATCAAATAATTGATTGTACACTTTAATTTCTTTATTAGAAATAATATAAATACCATTTCTTAAAGTCGAAAACCAGTAATTTTCATTTTTATCTAAGACTACTTCTGTAACATAATTGTCTTTAAAATAGCGATCGTTAATTATTAACCGATTATCTTTTATTGATGTTGAAAAAACCCCCTTATTAGATAATAAAAATAGTGTGTTTTTAATGATAGTAACTTTATGAATTAAAATTCCATTCAAATATTCAGGAACGTTAATTTGTGTGTTTTTACTTGTATTTAACTCACTTATTTTTAAACTAAGTTCTTTTTCACTTTGTGCTAAGATGTATTTTTTTTCATGCAATTTAAAACCAATTTTACGACCTCTAACATATTCGTCTTTTGAACCTAAGCTACTTACAAATACTTTTTCTTTATTAATATCTGTAATTTTAAATAAATTATAATTGGAAGAAAAATGAAAATCTTTAAAATTATCATTTAATTCCTCTGTAGGAATACCATCTGTATTTTTTAAAACTCTTTCGTTTTTTTTAGTTGTAAGATTTGTAAAAGAAATGTATTTATTATTAATAGTTACCAAATAATTCTCAAGAAAATAGTAATCTACAAGGGTATTTATATCTTCGAAATCTTTAAATAAATGAAGTTTATTGTTTTCTACGTAAAAAAATTGGCCTGCTAAATTATTACACCAAACTCTTCCTTTTAAATCTGTTTTTAGTCCAAATAAAGATCGTCCACGTTTTAAAGGATTGTCTAAAAGTTGGTATTCTCTTCCATTGTATTTAAATAAACCTTTATCTGCCGCCAACCAAATGAAGCCGTCTTTATCTGTCAATAAATCGTAAAATTCGATATCTGGTAAACCATCTTTCTCAGTTAAATGCTGTATTTTTTTTCACAAAGTTGGTTTGTATCAAAAATACAATTATTTAGAAAAAAAAGTAAAAAAAGTTAGTGAGTGGTGCTTTTCTATTAGTGAGCGTTGTTATTTTACCTTATAACAAGATTTGTAAATTTCTTCGTACACAGGTAAAATATTTTCTAATGAGAATTGTTTGGTATGCTCTTTCGCATTTTGCTTAAATTTCTCTAAAATAGCATCGTCTTTTAAAATTGAAATGGCATTTTTAGCCATATCTTCTACATCTCCTAAATTACTTAAATAACCCGTTTTTCCTTGAATATTAACTTCTGGCAAACCACCTGTATTTGTAGAAATAACAGATGTTCCTGCAGCCATTGCTTCTAAAGCTGCCAAACCAAAACTCTCTGTTTGTGATGGTAATAGAAAAACATCTGTATAACATAAAATCTTAGCTACTTCTGTACTGTTCCCTAAAAAGAAAACATCGTCTGCAATTTTTAATTCTTTGGCTAATTTTTTGGCTTTTATTTTTTCTGGACCTTCGCCAATCATTAATAATTTAGCCGGAATTTCTTTTTTTACTTCAGCAAAAATTTTAATGACATCTTCTACCCTTTTTACAGGTCTAAAATTACTAATATGTGTTAAAATTCGTTCATTCGGTTTTGCTAATGCACTTCTTTTACATTCTTCTTTGTGAGCATTGTCGTATTTTTCTGTATCAATAAAATTATAAACAACTTGAATATTCTTAGTTATATTAAACAATTTATTGGTAGTTTCTTTTAGGTTATTAGAAACTGCAGTAACCACATCCGAGTTATTAATGCTAAATTCTACAGCTGTTTTATAGGTTGGATGACTTCCAACCAATGTAATGTCTGTTCCATGAAGTGTGGTTACCACTCTAACATCTAACCCTTTTTCTCTTAACATTTGCTTTGCCATAAAAGCAGCATACGCATGTGGAATTGCATAATGTACGTGTAAAACTTCTAAGTCGTATTTCCTTACAATTTCTACCATTTTACTCGATAAAGCTAATTCGTAAGGTTGATATTCGAATAATGGATATTCTTCGATTACAACTTGATGAAAATGCAATTGATGAGAAAGAAAATCTAAGCGAACTGGTTGGTTATACGTAATAAAATGAACTTCATGCCCTTTATTTGCTAGTGCCATTCCTAATTCTGTAGCTACTACTCCACTTCCACCAAATGTTGGATAACAAACAATCCCTATTTTCATATATTATTTTGAAAAATTTATTAATTGTAAATATAAAGCTAATCTTACAGTTGAAATCAAAATAAATGCATAAAAAAAGAGCTTTTCTATATTTTAAAAAGCTCTTTTATATATTTTTTTAGATTCTGAAATAAATTCAGGATTAGTTCACTAATAATCTCCTAAAGTTGCAGGGTTTTGAGCCAAAGCATTTTCTAACTGCTCGTCATTTGGTGCTTTTCCATGCCAAGCATGTGTGTGCATCATAAAATCTACTCCATTCCCCATTTCTGTATGTAATAAAATACAAACTGGTTTTCCTTTTCCTGTTAATGATTTTGCTTCTTTTAAAGCTTCTAAAATTGTGTTGATATCATTTCCTTTTTCTACATCTAAAACCAACCAATCAAAAGCTTCGAACTTTGCTTTTAAATTTCCCATTGGTAAAACATCGTCTGTAGCTCCATCTATTTGCTTTTCGTTTAAATCGATAGTACAAATAATATTATCTACTTTTTTTGCAGATGCATACATAATTGCTTCCCAGTTTTGCCCTTCTTGCAATTCTCCATCTCCATGTAAAGTATAAATAATTTTATTGTCTCCATTTAACTTTTTAGCTTCTGCAGCACCTAACGCAACAGACATTCCCTGTCCTAGAGAACCAGATGCAATTCTTACTCCTGGCAAACCTTCATGAGTTGTTGGATGTCCTTGTAAACGAGAATCTAACAACCTAAATGTTGCTAATTCTTCTACTGGAAAAAAACCACTATGTGCCAATACACTATAAAATACTGGAGAAATATGTCCGTTTGATAAAAAGAATACATCTTCGTTTTTACCATCCATTTTAAAGTCTGTAGAATAGTCCATTACTTCTTGATAAAGACATGTAATAAACTCTGCACAACCTAAAGAACCTCCTGGATGTCCAGAATTTACTTTGTGTACCATTCTTAATATATCTCTACGAACTTGTTGTGTAAAATCTTGTAATTGTTGTGTTGTTGACATTTTATGATTTTATTTTTATCCTGACAAAAATACAAAAGTGATTGAATTTGTATGGATTTTAAAAAATATTTATTGAAGTTTTATTAACAGTTTATTTATTCTTTTATAATTGATTTTTTTTATTGAGATTGAGTAAGTGCGTTAGGGATTGAAATGGAAATCCTTTTGCCTTTTTTTAGGCAAAAGATTGTATTGGAAAGCCCGCTCGAACGCCCAAAAATAATTACGTTTTTTGCTTTTTCTTTTTTGCTGCTGGAAACAACACATTATTTAAAATTAGGCGATAACCTGGAGAAGTTGGGTGTAAATCTAACTCTGTTTTTGGGTCGCCAACTCTGTGTGTGTAGTCTTCTGGATCATGTCCTCCATAAAAAGTGAACATTCCTTTTCCTTTGGTTCCATGGATATAACGTGCTTCTCGGTTTACTTTATTTTCTCCTAAAACCAATACATTACTTTTAACGGTACTTCTATCGAAAGAAGTAGTTTGTCCCATAAAACCTTTAACTAAAACTGTATGATTTTGAGTTAACATGGTTGGCACTGGATCCCATTTTGCGGAAAATTCTACCAAAGAGAAATAATCGGATGTTTTAGGAATTTTGCGTTTACGAGTCATATCTATTGTAGAAAACTCGTAAGTTGTTGGATTTCTAATTAATTCGAAATTTTTAAAAGCAAAGGTTTTATTAAAATTTATTTTCGATTGGTAATTGGGTGTGGTTGCATCTCCATCGAACATTGCTTCTGCAATATCTACGCCTTCTGCAGATAAGGCAATATCGAAACTATCGGTTGCAGAACACATAGCAAACATAAAGCCACCACCAACAACGTAATCTCTAATTTTTTTAGCAACTGCTAATTTTTCTTGTGATACTTTAGAATACCCTAATTCTTTGGCTAATTTTTCGGCTCTTTGTTTTCCTTTAATATACCAAGGTGCAGTTCTAAAGGAACCATAAAACCGACCATACTGCCCTGTAAAATCTTCGTGATGTAAATGCAACCACTCGTAAATTAATAATTTATCTTCTAAAACTTCTTTATCGTAAACTATATCAAAAGGAATTTCGGCATAGGTTAAAACCATGGTTACAGCATCGTCCCAAGGCATTTTATCTTTTGGAGAATAGACTGCAATTTTTGGTGCTTTTTCTAGAGTTACTGCATCTTGATTGGAGCTTGGAGCTGCAATTTTTTGTAAAATAATTTGTGCTTTTGCATCGGAAATTACTTGATAAGAAACGCCACGAATTTTACATTCGTTTTCTACAATTTTGTTGTTTTCTATTAAAAATGCACCTCCATCGTAATTTAATAACCATTTCGATTTTAAACCTGCTTCTAAAGAGAAATAGACAATTCCGTACGCTTTTAAGTGGTTTTTTTGATTATCGTTACTCATAGGAACATATATAAATGATGCCCAAATTGAGTTTGAGAGGAATAAGAATGTAAGTATTGTTAAATTTTTTTTCATTAAACTATTTTTTAAGACCAGCAATATAACTTTCTGCTGTCATTACTGGAAGTGCTGAATTTTTAAAATCTTTTAAATCTCGTGTAATTATAAAAGCACAATTTGCATCTATAGCAGAATAGTATTGCAAGCCGTCTTCAAAATCAGGGAAAGTTACATCACTTAAAGCAAGTTCGATTATCTTATCGCTTAAAGAAATAATCTCAACTAAAACTTTAAATTTAGCAATAGCTTCTCTTGCTAATTCTTTTGATTTTAAATTGGAAATAATATAATGTGTGTTGGCAATAGTTAATGCCGAAACTACCAGTTTTAGTTTTCCTTCATCTGACAATGTAAAAATTTTTTCTGCGTATTTATAGAATGGTTTTCTTTCCAAGAGTAAGTCAACAACTATATTTGTATCTATAAATAGGATTTGCATTTATTTATATTTTTCGATAATATAATCCCTATACATTTGTTTTTCATCAATATCTCCATCGTATTTAGCAATACCGCTTAAACTTTTTACAAAAGAAGATGTTTCTATGTCATCTGATTTACTTTTCTTTAATTTAGTTAATACTGCTAAATAATTTTCAATAAGTTTAGACAAACTTGTTTGATGCTCTTTTGCATACAATTTTGCCTGTTCAATAACAGATTTATCTAATTTAAGTGTGAGTTTTGAATCCATAATAATCAATTATACGTACAAATATAATGTAATTTTACGTGTTAATATTTTATTTTTTTACTTTGATTGGTACTATTACAATTATAAACATAAATTAATAATGTCTAAATTAAGTATGAGATCATAAAAAATGTTAGTATATGTAAAGAGTTTTTCAAAATAAATCAACCGAATTAAAGTTATCGTTTTTAGTATTTGTAGGATTTGATAAAGAAACTTCTATTACTTCTTTACTATACTGTTTAAAAAATAAATTTAAACTGTTTTTTAAATCATCGATAAAATGACCAAGGTTTTTAGAAGATGCAATAGTAATTGTTGTAGAATCTTTCTCATTAAAGATTTTTGTATTCATAAATATGGAAAAATCAACTAATTCAAAATCAATTTCCTCTTTTATATTTAGTCTTGCATCATATAATTCTCCTTCTATAATTATCAAAGGAATATAAAAATTACATTGTCTTAAATTCGAATCATTAAACTTATTTTTAATATAATTGCATGCTTTTAATAAACTTAATGAAGAATTGTAAGCAATATCTTTGCTGTCTCTGTAAGCAATTACAACATTGTAACCAGCACTATTTATATCTGGAAAAATGTTATTAAATTGTAAATTCTCATTAACGTTAGAGTTTTCAAAAAGAATTTCCGCATTTCTTGTTGCAAATGGCTTAAAACGATTTAACTTGGAATTTATTAGATTATCATTTTTAAAAACTATCCAAGGTTTGTCTGTTGATTTTTTACATTCTATAACAAATGAAAAATTAAAAGAAACACCATTTATTATTTTTCCATAATAAGCAATAATATCTAATTCTCTGTATTTATTGGTATCAATATCTTTATAAAGTATAGATTGTGTTATTTTGAAACCCTTTTTCTGAAATAAATTTGCAACTTTCATCTCAAATGGATATCCATTTTTTAAAATCCACTTTTTTAAACTTGCTTCTTTTTCATTCATTTTATAAAGTTAATGAATTAAAATGGCATTTCATCATCATCATTACCAAATGCATCTTTTGGATCTACGCCTCCTGCTCCTGCAAAAGGGTCTTCAGGGAAATCTGCATTCATAGAAGATTGGAATTCAGAACTAAAACCTTCCTCTAAATCCGAGAATTTTGCCAAATGTCCTGTAAACTTTAGACGAATATTATCCAAACCACCATTCCTGTGTTTGGCAACAATAAATTCTCCTTGTCCTTCACATGGTGTGTGTTCATCATCATCCCATTCTGTCATTCCATAATATTCTGGACGAAAAATAAAACTTACAATATCTGCATCTTGCTCAATCGCACCAGATTCACGTAAATCGGATAATAAAGGTCTTTTAGATCCTCCACGTGTTTCTACAGCCCTTGATAATTGAGAAAGTGCAATTACTGGAACAGATAATTCTTTTGCTAAGGCTTTTAGGTTTCTAGAAATCATAGAAATTTCTTGTTCACGGTTTCCTCCTGCTTTTCCTCCAGCTGTCATTAATTGTAAATAGTCAATTACTATAATTCGTACATTATGTTGCGAAACTAATCTTCTTGCTTTTGCACGTAAATCGAAAATTGATAATGATGGTGTATCATCTATAAAAATAGGCGCATCTGATAATTTCTTAACTTTTACGTTTAATTGTTCCCATTCATGTGGCTCTAAATTTCCTTTTCTTAATTTTTCTGAAGTTAAACCTGTTTCCGAAGAAATCATACGAGTAATTAATTGTACAGAAGACATCTCCAAAGAAAATACTGCAACTCCATGATTAAAATCTATCGCCATATTTTTTGCCATGGAAATTACAAATGCTGTTTTTCCCATACCAGGTCTTGCTGCTATAATTACTAAATCGGAGGGTTGCCAACCAGAAGTTAGTGCATCTAGTTTGGTAAAACCTGTTGCCAAGCCAGACATTCCTTCTTTGTTACCAATTTCTTGAATTTTTCTTAAGGCTTGCTTTACTAAAGAACCTGCATCTTCTGAACTCTTTTTTAGATTTCCTTGTGTAACTTCGAACAATTTCCCCTCTGCATCGTCTAATAAATCGAAAACATCTGTACTATCGTCGTACGCATTTTCTATTATTTCACTAGAAATTGAAATTAATTTACGCTGAATGTATTTTTGTAGAATAATTCTTGCATGAAATTCGATATGTGCAGAGGAAGCTACTTTTTGCGTTAAACGTATTAAGAAAAAATCGCCTCCAACAAAATCTAACTTTCCGTTCTTTTTTAACAAATTAGAAACAGTTAACAAGTCGATTGGTTCTGAATTTTGAAATAATTCGTAAATCGCTGCGTAAATTTCGTGATGTTTTGCATCGTAAAAAGCCTCTGCACTTAAAATGTCAATTACATCGTCAATTCCTTTTTTGTCAATCATCATTGCTCCCAAAACAGCTTCTTCCAATTCCACTGCCTGTGGAGGAATCTTCCCTTTTTCGAGACTAATAATTCTTGCCTTATCTATCTTTTTTCCTGCGACAGCATTCGTTTTTTCCATGGTTACAAATGTACTTTTTTACTTTGGTAGCGCTTACAAATTGATAACTTTTATTTGTACACAAATATTGTAAACTAAATTGTTATTATCTTGTTAATAACCAGCGAACTTCTATTTTGAATTCTTATTTTTACCCCAATGAAATACAATAAAAAACATCTTTTTCTAACGATTTTTCTTCCAATTCAGGTTTTATTGGTGCAATTGGCCGCTAAAAATCCTGCGTTTATAGAAACGTATTATTCAAATGCAATTTATCCAATAATTTCTTCATTTTTAAGAATTATTTTGGGTTGGATTCCTTTCTCCTTTGGTGATATTTTACTGATTTTTCTCTTATTTATCCTTCTTCGTTTTTTATTTCGGTTGATAAAATTTCGATTTAAAAACTTCTTTCACAAAATTATTCATTTTATTGCATTTTTATCTATAATTTATTTCTGTTTTTACCTTTTCTGGGGGTTGAATTATTACAGAGAGCCTTTGGCTAAAAACTTAGGTTATCAACAAACAAAATATACTACAGATCAGCTTCAAAAAGTAACAGAAACCATTATCGAAAAACTGAACTTTTATCAATATACAATTACAAAAAACGACACAATAAAGGTTGTAAACAACTATCATCAAAAGGAAATGTACAAAATGGCTGTTGCTGGGTATAAAAATTTAGAAGCAGATTTTCCACAATTAAAATACAAGTATAAATCTGTAAAAAGTTCTCTAATGAGTTTGTTACAAACCTATAATGGAACTTCTGGTTATCTAAATCCATTAACTGGAGAAGCACAAGTAAATAGTAGAATTCCTAAAACAGGATATCCAACAACAGTTTGCCACGAAATGGCGCATCAAATTGGTTATGCTGCCGAGAATGAGGCAAATTTTATTGGTTTTTTAGCAGCTAATTATAATGATGATATTTATTTTAAATATGCAAGTTATAGAATGGCTTTTGGATATTGTATTTCGGAAATTAGAAAAAGAGACCGAAATTTATCAAAAAAACTTTGGCAAACTCTATACAAAGGAATTGCCAAAGATTTTAATGCGAGTTATAATTTTTGGCAAGCGTATAAAAATCCTTTTGAACCAATCATTAAAAAAGGTTATAGTGCTTATTTAAAAGCCAATAAACAAACTAAAGGTGTAGAATCTTATAATTATGTGGTTGATTTATTAATTTCTTATTTTGAAGCTTCAGCACAACTATAATTTTCTTAAATTTATGTTAAAATAACTTCATTTAACAGTTTCCAAATTCCTTCTAATTAAATTTAGAAACTAATTAATTCTTAACTAATTAAAACTATATGAGAAAACTACTCTTATTCTTCTGGTTATTATTGGCATTTTCCATGCATTCGCAAGATTATTTTCCAACAGATGCAGGAGTAAAAACGACAGCAAACACAATGTTTGCCTTTAAAAATGCAACTATATACATCACACCAAAAAAAGTGATTAAAAAAGGAACTTTACTGGTTAAAGACGGTAAAGTTGTAGCAACTGGTAATTCTGTAAAAATTCCTAAAGGAACAAAAACGATAGATCTTTCTGGTAAAACGATTTATCCTTCTTTTATTGATATTTATTCCGATTTTGGAATAAAAAAACCTAAAAGACCTTCAGGAAATTTTAGAACTACACAATACAAAGCTTCACGTGAAGGATATTATTGGAACGACCATATTCGCCCTGATGTAAATCCTTTAAAGGATTTTTCTTTTGATTCTAAAAAAGCTACAGAAATGTTAAAAGCTGGCTTTGGTGTGGTTAACACACATTCTAACGACGGAATTATTCAAGGAAATGGATTATTAATTGCACTAAACCCTAATTCTTCAAATGCTTACAGAATTTTAGATACCAAGTCTGCACAATATTTATCTTTTTCTAAAAGTGGTGCTTCAAGGCAAGCATATCCAAGTTCTAGAATGGGTGCCATGGCTTTATTACGTCAGGTTTATAACGATGCTTCTTGGTATGCAAAAGGCAATATGAAAAATACAGATTTGGCTTTAGAAGCGTTTAACGAGAATAAAAATCTAGTTCAAATTTTTGCAACAAAAAACCATTTAGATGCTTTAAGAGCAGATAAAGTGGGAGACGAATTTGGTGTACAATACACCATTGTTGGTAGTGGAGACGAATTCGAGAGAATTAACGATATTAAAGCAACAAATGCCAATTTTATTATTCCTATTAAATTTAGAAATGCTTATGATGTTTCCAATCCGCTATTGGCAAATCAAGTTTCTTTAGGAGATATGAGAAGATGGAACCAAGAACCTTCTAACTTAAAAGTTTTATCGGAAAATGGTGTAAATTTTGCTTTGACAACTTACAGTTTAAAGTCAGTTGCTTCATTTCATAAAAACCTACAAAAAGCCATTAAGTATGGTTTTAATAAAGAAAATGCGCTGGCGTCTTTAACTACAATTCCTGCAAATATTATTGGAAATAACAAAATTGGTAATTTAAAAGAAGGTAGTTATGCTAATTTTATTATTACTTCTGGGGATGTTTTTGATGCCAAAACCACCATTTACGAAAATTGGGTTCAAGGAGAAAAAAACGTCGTGAGCGATATGAATATTCGCGATATTACTGGTGAATATAAATTGTCTGCAAACAATAAAAACTATACTTTAAAAATTACTGGTAAAGAATCTAAGCAAAAAGGAGAAGTTACTTTAGATGGTAAAAAAGTAAAATCGAAATTTTCTTTTAGTGATGATTGGGTTTCTATCAACTTAAACGAAGGTGGAAACTATACAAGATTGGTTGGGAAAATTATAAATGCTTCCAATGTAATTCAAGGAACTGCTTACGATAATAATGGAAATGAATCTTATTTTTCGGCTTCAAAATTAATGAAGAAATCAAGTGATAAAAAGGAAAAGAAAGGTAAAAAATCGAAAGACGAAGAATATACTGTAGTTCCAGTTACCTATCCTAACATTGGTTTTGGTAATTACGTTCAACCAAAAACAGAAACAATTTTAATTAAAAATGTAACTGTTTGGACCAGTGAAGATGAAGGAATTTTACAGAATACAGATGTCTTATTAAAAGATGGTAAGATTTCTAAAATAGGGCAGAATTTAAGAGCAAGAAGTGCCAGAGAAATCGATGGAACAGGAAAACATTTAACTGCAGGTATTGTAGATGAACATTCGCACATTGCTGCTTCTTCTATTAATGAAGGTGCACAAAACTCATCAGCAGAAGTAACGATTGAAGATGTTATAGACCCAACAGATATAAATATTTACAGAAATCTTTCTGGAGGAACCACTTCTGCACAGATTTTACACGGTTCTGCAAATCCAATAGGAGGTCGTTCTGCGATTATAAAATTAAAATGGGGAGAAAATGCAGAAGAAATGATTTACGACAATTCTCCTAAATTTATAAAATTCGCTTTGGGTGAAAATGTAAAACAATCACGTAGTTCTAATGGAACACGTTTCCCACAATCTAGAATGGGAGTTGAACAAATGTTTATAGATTATTTTACAAGAGCACAAGAATACGATGCTTTAAAGAAAAGTGGAAAACCATATAGAAAGGACGAAGAAATGGAAACAATTTCAGAAATTTTAAATAAAGAACGTTTTATTTCTTGTCATTCTTACGTACAATCAGAAATTAATATGCTAATGAAGGTTGCAGAGAAATTCAATTTTAACATTAATACATTTACACATATTTTAGAAGGTTATAAAGTGGCAGATAAAATGGTAGCACATGGTGTTGGAGGTTCTACTTTTTCCGATTGGTGGGCATATAAATACGAAGTTAATGACGCGATTCCATACAATGCTGCAATTATGCACAATGCAGGAGTTTTAGTAGCAATTAATTCAGATGATAGAGAAATGTCGAGACGTTTGAATCAAGAAGCTGCAAAAACAGTAAAATATGGTGGAATAACAGAATTAGAAGCTTGGAAAATGGTAACGATTAATCCTGCAAAACTTTTACATATCGACGATAGAGTGGGTAGTATAAAAGTGGGTAAAGATGCAGATGTTGTACTTTGGAGCGATCATCCAATGTCTATTTATGCAAAAGCAGAAAAAACCATTGTAGATGGAAAAGTGTTTTTCGATAGAGAAATCGACCAACAAAAAAGAGTGGCTATTAAAGCTGAAAAAAGTAAGTTAATTAATATGATGTTGAAAGAAAAATTAGGTGGTGCTAAAACACAAGTTCCAATGAAAAGAAAAGATAGAAACTTTCACTGTGATACTTTAGAAGAACTTAAAAACTAGAAAAAATGATAAAAAAAATAATTTATAGTTTATTGTTTTTCTGTTTAGTAGGAAACATAAACGCACAACAAACTCCAGCAGATAGGCAAACAACTGCGTTTTCTATTGAGGGTGCAACTGCACATTTAGGAAATGGAAAAGTAATTGAAAACTCCTTAATTATGTTTAACGAAGGTAAAATTACATTTGTTGGAAGTGCAATGATGAGAATTGCCAGAGAAGGAAATATTATTAACGCCAAAGGAAAACACATTTATCCAGGTTTTATTGCTGCAAATACAACTTTAGGTTTGGTAGAAATCGATGCTGTAAAAGCAAGTGACGACCAAAGAGAAATCGGGATTATGAATCCTCATATTAGAAGTTTAATCGCATACAATGCAGAAAGTAAAGTTGTGGAATCTATGAGACCAAATGGGGTTTTAATGGCGCAAATTACACCAAGAGGAGGCACACTTTCTGGAACATCTTCCATTGTACAATTAGATGCTTGGAACTGGGAAGATGCAAGTATTAAGACAGACGATGCTATTCATATGAATTGGCCTACGAGTTTTACTTCTGGAAGATGGTGGTTGGGAGAAGACCCTGCTTTAAAGCCAGATAAAAATTACGCTAAAAACACCCATAGAATAATTTCTTATTTTTCTGATGCTAAAAATTATTTGGCAGGAAAAAAATCGCCAAAAAACATTCCTTTCGAAGCTACAAAAGGGTTGTTTAATGGAAACACGAAGTTATACCTTCATGTAAATGGAGAAAAAGAAATTACAGATGCCATTACAGAAATGAAGAAATTAGGCATTAATAATTTAGTAGTTGTACATGGAGTTGGCGCAGAAAATATTTCAGAAATATTGGTTAGCAATAATGTTCCTGTGATTTTAGACAGACCTCACAGAAATCCAAATAGCGAAGACGATGCGTATGATTATACGTATACAATCGCTAAAATCTTAACAGATAAAGGAATTTTAGTTGGTTTAGGTATGCAAGGGCAAATGGAAAGAATGAATTCTAGAAACTTACCTTTTTATGCAGGAACGTTTGCAGCACATGGTTTGGAGAAAGAAGAAGCTGTAAAGTTAATAACACACAACAATGCCAAAATTTTAGGAATTGATAGTTTTGTAGGTACTTTAGAGGTTGGTAAAGATGCGACCCTATTTATTTCGGAAGGAGATGCTTTAGATATGAGAACCAATATTATATCGAAAGCCTTTATACAAGGTAGAGATATTAGTTTAGAAACACACCAAACCATACTTTGGAAACGCTATTCCAACAAATACAAATCTAAATAATACAATTAAAAAAGGCTCGCTGTTCGCGAGCCTTTTCAATCAAAAACAGTTAACATGTAATAATAGTTAACAAGTTCTTCTTCATAGCAACCTTTTCTTTTTCAAATAATTTACAAAAGACTAACTAATTATTACATTACAAATATTGGAATAATTTCCTTACCTCCTATACCTACAATTAGGTATATTTGTGTTTATGAAAGAAATTACGAGCATTCATAATACATATATTAAAGGCCTTCAGAAATTACAAGATAAATCGCGTGAACGAAAAAAAACTGGGCGTTTTATTATTGAGGGCAAAAGAGAAGTTTCTTTGGCCATTAAAAGTTATTATGAGTTTGATACCATTCTTTTTGTGGAAGAAATCATTTCAGAAAAAGAAATTTTAGCCCTTTTTAATGAGAATGTAAACAGAATTATTATTTCTAAGGAAGTATATCAGAAATTGGCCTACAGAGATTCTACAGAAGGAATTATTGCTGTTACAAAAGCGAAAGATTTCTCTTTGGAGCATATCAAATTCAAAAATAAAAATCCTTTAATTTTAATTGCTGAAGGCATTGAGAAACCAGGAAATATAGGAGCTCTTTTAAGAACTGCAGATGCAGCAAATTTAGATGCTGTTTTTATTGCAGACCCTAAAAGCGATTTGTACAATTCTAATATTATAAGATCTAGTGTGGGTTGTATTTTTACAAATAAAATTGCAGTAGGAACTTCAACAGAAATTATAGACTTTCTTCAAAAGAACAACATCAATATTTATGCAGCAACTTTGCAAAACTCGAATGAATATCACAAAGAAAATTATATAAAATCCTCAGCAATTGTAGTAGGAACTGAAGCTACAGGTTTAACAGAACAATGGCGAAATGTGGCTACACAAAATATAAATATTCCAATGCAAGGACAAATAGACTCGATGAATGTTTCTGTTTCTGCAGCCATTATTTTGTTTGAAGCGAAAAGACAACGAAGTTTTTAAATATTTTAATCTAAAATAAATTAGTAATTTAGAAAATTAATTATAAAAAATAGTGAGATGAGTGTATTAGGAATTGATATTGGAGGTTCTGGAATTAAAGGAGCAATTGTAAATACAAAAACAGGTGAATTACTTTCTGAAAGACACAGAATTACAACTCCAAAACCAGCAACTCCAGAAGCTGTTGCGAAAGTTGTAAAAGAAATGATACAGCATTTTAAATGGAAAAAAGAAGTGGGTTGTAGTTTTCCTACCACAATTGTAGATGGAAAATGCATTCATTTTGGAAATTTGAGTCCAAAATGGCTAAATGTTAAGGTAAATAAACTTTTTAAAAAAGAATGTAAACTCCCTTTTTATATTAGTAACGATGCAGATTTAGCAGGTTTAGCAGAAGTAAGTTTAGGAGCCGCAAAAAAAGAAAAAGGATTGGTAATTGTGGTAACCATTGGAACAGGAATTGGTTCTGGAATGTTCTACAAAGGAAAATTAATTCCGAATTTAGAAATAGGTAGAATGCTACATACAAATGGAGAAATTATTGAATTCTATACAGCAGATTCTGTAAGAAAAAAAGAAAATTTAAAATTGGCAGAATGGGCAAAAAGATTTGACGTCTTGCTAGAATATATTAGAATCGTTTTTACACCAAGTTTAATTGTTTTAGGAGGAGGAATAAGTAAAAAATACGACGATTTTAAAAAACACTTAACAACAGATGTTCCTGTAAAAGTTGCTGAATTTAAAAACAATGCAGGTATTATTGGAGCTGCAATGTATGCTAAGAAAATGAGTAAGTAATTTTAAAACAACTATAAAAAAAATGCGCTCTTGCTAGAAAAAAAGTAAACAAACTCGTTAGAAAAAACACAAAATGACTCCAACCACCCTATTCTACATATTAATAGCAATATTAGTCGTCGATTTTATTATCGATAAAATTTTAGACTCTTTAAACGAAAAACATTTCGACGATAAAATTCCTGAGAAATTGGCAGATGTTTACGACCAAGAAGAATACAAAAAATCTCAAGCCTATAAAAAGACAAATGCGAAATTCTTGAATATAACTTCTACTTTCTCATTTGTAATAATGCTAGTTTTCTTTTTTGCAGATGGTTTTAAATTTGTAGATAATTTTGCAAGAAGTTTTACAGACAATCCTATCTTGGTGGCACTTATTTTCTTTGGAATTATAATGTTGGGGTCAGATATTTTAACAACACCTTTCTCCTACTACAAAACTTTTGTAATCGAAGAAAAATTCGGGTTTAATAAATCTACAAAAACTACTTTTTGGTTAGACAAACTAAAAGGTTGGTTAATGACGATTATAGTTGGTGGAGGCGTTTTAGCCCTTATTATTTGGTTTTATCAACTTATTGGAAAAAATTTTTGGATATATGCATGGATTTTAGTCGCAGTTTTTTCATTATTTATGAATATGTTTTACGCAAAATTAATTGTGCCATTATTCAATAAACAAACACCTTTAGAAGATGGCGAATTAAAAACTGCTATTGAAAAATATGCCGCAAAAGTAGGTTTTAAGCTAAATAATATTTTTGTAATTGATGGCTCCAAACGTTCCACAAAAGCAAATGCGTATTTTTCTGGTTTTGGTTCTCAAAAAAGAATTACGTTGTTCGATACGTTAATAAACGACTTAGAAACCGAGGAAATTGTGGCAGTTTTAGCACACGAGGTTGGGCATTATCAGAAAAAACACATCATTTTTAATTTAATTACTTCTATTTTACTAACTGGATTTACGTTATTTATTTTATCATTATTTATAAATTCTCCAATATTATCGAAAGCTTTGGGAGTAGATATTCCGAGTTTTCATATTGGTTTAATTGCTTTTGGAATTTTGTATTCGCCAATTTCAGAAATTACTGGAATAATTATGAACTATATTTCTAGAAAATTTGAATATCAAGCAGACGATTTTGCCAAAAATACATTTGCAGCAAAACCATTAATTACCTCCTTAAAAAAACTTTCGAAGAATAGTTTAAGTAATTTAACACCACATAAAGCATATGAATTTGTGCATTACTCACATCCTACTTTATTAAAAAGAATTAAAAATTTAGAATCTTAACATTTGTTTCTTACGTTAGTTATTCTTAAATTCACTCTAGATTAAAAACCATTATCTACAAGCAGTTTATGGAGTATAATGTTACCATAGAAGAAGAAAATAAAGAGATTGCAAATCGTTACAAAGATTTGCTAAAAGGAACTTATGAAGTCTTGTCTAAAGAAGACAAAGAGCTTATAAGAAAAGCTTTCGACATTGCTTTGGATGCACATTCGCAACAACGCAGAAAAACTGGCGAACCCTATATTTATCATCCAATTGCAGTTGCTAAAATTGTAGCTATGGAAATTGGTTTGGGTGCAACCTCTATTGCAGCAGCATTGTTACACGATGTTGTAGAAGATACCGATTTTACGATTGACGATATGGAACAATTGTTTGGAGAAACAATTGCTAGAATTGTAAATGGTTTGACTAAGATTTCTCGTTTGAACAAGGCACAAGATGCTTCTATTCAAGCAGAAAATTTTAGAAAAATGCTTTTAACGTTAAATGATGATGTAAGAGTAATTCTCATAAAAATTGCAGACAGGTTGCACAATATGCAAACAATGGATGCAATGCCAGCTCATAAACAAGTAAAAATAGCTTCAGAAACTTTATATATTTACGCGCCTTTAGCACACAGATTAGGCTTGTATAATATTAAAACAGAACTAGAAGATTTAGGTTTAAAATACACAGAACCAGAGGTTTTTAATGATATTGTAACCAAGATTAAAGAAAGTAAAGAAGAGCAACAAAAATATTTAGAGACGTTTGCAGAAACGTTAAAAAGCGGTTTAGACAAAGAGAATTTCGCCTATGAAATAAAAGGGCGATTTAAGTCTATTTATTCCATTCGTAAGAAAATGAGGAATCAAAATGTAACTTTCGAGGAAGTATATGACAAATACGCCATTCGAATAATTTTTACACCTCTTTCTGCAGATGAAAAATTTGAAGCTTGGAAAATTTACTCTATTGTAACCGATTATTTTAAACCCAACCCTTCTCGTTTAAGAGATTGGATTTCGCAACCAAAATCCACTGGTTACGAAGCATTACATATTACGGTTGTTGGGCCAGATGCTCAGTGGGTAGAAGTGCAAATTCGTTCGGATAGAATGAATGAGATTGCAGAAAAAGGCTATGCAGCACATTTTAAATACAAACAGGGAAACACCAACGAAAGTGGCTTAGAAGCTTGGTTAAATCGATTAAAAGAATCTTTAGAAAACCAAAGCTTAAATGCAGTTGATTTTGTGGAGGAATTTAAACTGAATTTATATTCCAAAGAAATATATGTATTTACGCCAAAAGGAGATTTAAAATCGTTACCTAAAAATGCATCTGCATTAGATTTTGCATTTTCAATTCATACAGATGTTGGTTTAAAATGTAGAGGCGCAAAAGTAAATGGAAAATTAGTGCCACTAAGCCACACTTTAAAAAGTGGCGATCAAATAGAAGTGATTACAAGTTCTACAAATAAACCAAATGCAAGATGGTTAGATTTTGTAATTACTGCAAGAGCTAAAACAAAAATTAGAGCGGCTTTAAAAGAAGAAGAAAAGAAAATTGCAGAAGAAGGAAAAGCCATTTTAACACGAAAATTACGTCATTTAAAAATAACTTTTAATGATAAAATTGTAAATGAACTCGTCGTTTATTTTAAATTAAGAACTAGTTTCGATTTATTCTATAGATTTGGAAATGGAGCTATTGACAATACCCAATTAAAAGCATTTGTATCACAAAGAAATAGTACCTTCTTAAATTTCTTTAAAACAAAGTTAAGAAGAAACTCTTCTACCAAAGAAAATATAGATTCCGAAGAAGTTACGAACAAATACGATGCTTTAGTTTTTGGTAAAGAGGAAGAAAAACTAGATTATAAATTATCTAAATGTTGTAACCCAATCCCTGGCGATCAAGTTTTTGGTTTTTTAACCATTAATGAAGGAATAAAAGTGCATAAAAAGAATTGTCCGAATGCAATTTCTCTACAATCTAACTATGCCTACAGAATTATGAAAGCCAAGTGGATTGACTCCACAAAGCAAGACTTTAAAGCCATTTTACATATTAGTGGAGTAGATAATAAAGGAATTGTTACCAAAGTTACTTCCATAATTTCTAGCAGTAACAATGTTTTTATTCACAGTATAAATATTGCTGGAGACGAAGGAGTTTTCGATGGTAAAATTAGCCTTAGCGTGCAGAATAGCCCACAATTAAACAAATTAATAAAGAGCATTCAAAAAGTAGATGGTGTTAAAAAAGTAGAACGTGTTAATACTTTGTAAATATCATTTTTAAAAAAGATTAATTTATTCAGAAATAACTGTAAATTTGTTATTTCGTAAAATTTTAAGATAATGAGCAATTCTCTTGAGAATCAAGAAGTAGTTAAAAACGTTTTTACCACATATTTAGAAGAAAAAAAACACAGGAAAACTCCTGAACGTTATGCCATTCTTCAGGAAATTTATGCGGCAGAAGAACATTTCGATATAGAGTCGCTCTATATTAAAATGAAAAACAAAAATTACAGAGTTAGTAGAGCAACTTTGTACAATACGATTGATTTGCTTTTAGATTGTGGTTTGGTTAGAAAACATCAGTTTGATGGGCAGTCTATGGCACGTTATGAAAAAAGTTATTTCGATAAAAACCACGATCATGTAATTTTTACAGATTCTGGTGAAGTAAAAGAGTTTTGTGATCCAAGGATTCAAATTATCAAAAAAACAATTGAAGATATTTTTGACATCGATATTAAAAATCACTCTCTTTATTTTTATGGAACAAAGAAGAAAAAAAAATAACACAAGAAACAACAATAAAAACAACAAAAAACTAATTAAAACAACCGATGGCTGTAGATTTATTACTCGGATTACAATGGGGAGATGAGGGAAAAGGAAAAATTGTAGACGTTCTAACAACAAATTATGATATTATTGCTCGTTTTCAGGGCGGTCCAAATGCAGGACATACTTTAATTTTCGACGGACACAAACATGTCTTACATACAATTCCTTCAGGAATTTTTCATAAAACAGCATTAAATGTTGTGGGAAATGGTGTAGTTATAGATCCTGTAATTTTTAAAAAGGAATTAGAAAATTTAGACAAGCATAAAATTAATTATACAGAAACGTTATTAATTTCTAGAAAAGCACATTTAATTTTACCAACACACAGGTTGTTAGACGCAGCTTCAGAAACTTCTAAAGGAAAAGCGAAAATTGGTTCTACTTTAAAAGGAATTGGACCAACTTATATGGACAAGACTGGTAGAAACGGAATGCGTGTTGGAGATTTAGAATTAGAAAATTGGAAAGAAAAATACGATGCTTTAACAGAAAAGCATTTAAAAATGTTAAAATTCTTTGATGTTCAAATAGAATATAATTTAAAAGAATTAGAAGCAGAATTTTGTAAAGGAATCGATAAATTAAAAACATTACAATTTATTGATAGTGAAGAATTTTTAAATAAAGCCATAAAAGATAAAAAAACAATTTTAGCAGAAGGTGCACAAGGTTCTTTATTAGATATAGATTTTGGAACATACCCTTTTGTAACATCTTCTAACACAACTGCAGCAGGTGCTTGTACAGGTTTAGGAGTTGCTCCCAATAGAATTGGCGAAGTTTTTGGAATTTTTAAGGCCTACACAACAAGAGTTGGCTCTGGTCCTTTTCCAACAGAATTATTTGATAACGATGGTGCAGAAATGGCGAGAGTTGGGCATGAGTTTGGTGCTACAACAGGAAGGGCAAGAAGATGTGGTTGGTTAGATTTAGTAGCATTAAAATACGCAGTAGATGTTAATGGAGTTACACAGTTAATGATGATGAAAGGTGATGTACTTTCTGGTTTCGATACCTTAAAAGTATGTACTTCTTACAATTATAAAGGAGAAGAAATTTCTCACTTTCCATATAATATCGAACCAGAAAATGTTTCTGTAAATTATTCTGAATTTAAAGGTTGGGATGAAGATTTAACAAAAATGGCTTCCGCCGATCAATTGCCTAAAAATTTATTGGACTATGTTGCTTTTATTGAAAAAGAAACAGGAGTCCCTGTAAAAATAGTTTCTGTTGGTCCAGATAGAAAACAAACCATCAATAGATAAATTTTAAAATATATCTTATATAAAAAGCATCTTTTGAAAAATCAAAAGATGCCTTTTTTGTTTAAAATATTCTTATATTCTCTTTAATGCAAACAGAAAATTATAACTTTTCAAGTTCTAAACTTATTAATTTTAACTGTTTTTGTTTAATTTCTAAAGCTTCAATTATCGCTTCTTTTGTATCTAAAAAATGGTTTTTTTGCGATTGAAATAATTCAGAATAATAAGCAACTCCTTTTTGAAGGTTATTTTTAAACTTTACCAAGTAACGTTTTTGTTTCACATCCATCGATGTTTTTAACTCATTTAACTTATTATCCAAATAAGAAAAATAAAGATTCAATTCTTTGATAAACATATTTGGACGTTCTTTTTCATCAAGTACATTATCTCTCCCATAAATATGATCGGTAATATTTTTTAGAGTCATAATTTTTGAATAATATGCCATATTTGGTCCTGGACAAACAGAAACTCCAGTTCCTATTTTTGCTGTATCGGCTTTATTTACCAATAATGCAGAGGTTCCTAAACCAACACAAATACACGATTTTTCTATAATCTGACTGTATTTTTTAGTTTTCTCTTCCTCAGAAATATCTAAAGTTTCTAACTCTTTTATTTTTAAATGTTGATATTCTCTTGAAGCAGTACATAAACCAGATTCTTTAAATTCTGTATTTAAAGCAACAAATTTACTCGGACAAGAACTTCCTGGTCTATTTTTATCAATTAAAACCTGCTTTTCAACATCTTTTGTATTTCCTTTTAAGGTGTTAAATGGTACACCTAAAGGCGATGTATTACTTAAATATAAATCTTTTTCTTGGGGATTTGTCAATTTTTCTAAAGTATCATTATCGACAGTGGTCGCTTCAGGAACCAATAAAAAAGGACTTCCCCAACCCACAGAATCAATATTATATTCGTCTAACAAAAAGGCTTGCTCCTCCTCTGTTCCAACGCCACCTTGCGCTGTTATTTTTAAATTCAAATCTATATTTGGAACTATTTTTCCATCTAATTTTAAAGCCTTAAAAACCAAAAGCTGAATTTGATTTTTTAAATCTTCTTTTTTTTCTTTAAATTCTTTTAAAACGGGACCTAATAGAAAACCATCCGTTGCAAACGCATGTCCACCACAGTTTAAACCAGATTCTATTCTGTATTCAGACACCCACAATCCTTTTTTTGCTAAAATTTTACCTTGAATAAATGCAGAACGATAATCGCTTACTTTTAAAATTATTTTCTTTTTGATAAAACCCTTTTCATCAGGAAAAAAATCTTTAAAATTACTTATGTAAGAATACAAACGAGAATTTAAACCCGCAGAAAGTACCAAAGAAGAAGATAAATTACTTTGTGCATAACCTCTTAGTGCTGCGTGAGCGTCGTTATATTCTATTGGTAATTGTTTTTTTTTAATGTAATTAGCTTTATCAATCTTCGTCATGATATTTACATCAATACTACCCATTGTTAGATTTTTGTTTGCCCAATCTTTTAATTTAGAAACATTAAAACCATTTGTGGTAAGTATTTTAAATTCCTTTTTTAGCGACGAACTATCGGGAAGCATTTCTAAATAACTTTTTAAAGCATCTGTAGTTTCTTCTGTTACGTTTTTTAAGGCTATAAATTTCTTTTCTGTTTCTTCTTGAATAAAGTTTAAATACGATGTAATTCTTTTTGCTCTAAAATCTTCTACTTTATTTGAAATCTCTTTATAAGGAATCTCTAATTTTTCGCTATAAATTTTCCTTAATTTCTCTATCAAAATATCATCAACCAAAGAAATTACAGAATCGATACCATATTGAGCTACTTTTAAAGGAGAATCTATTGTAAATCCAATTCCCATTACTGGAATATGAAATGAATGTGGTTTTATCATTATATTTATTATTTAACTATTTTAAATAGCGCACAATGTATTTATATTTCTTAAAGAAAAATATGATTATTATCATAACAAAAAGCATCTTTTAATTTCTTAAAAGACGCTTTTCCTATTAAAAAAACTAACAAAAATTATTTTAAATATTATTTTTTTGCTCCAAAACAATTGCTTTTGGAAACAAAATATTATTTTCTAAATGTATATGTTGGTGTAAATCGTTTTCGAACTCTTCTAATTTTGCATATAAAGCTTTAAAAGTGTTACAAGCGCCTTTTGGTGGTGTATAGTTATTAGAAAGTTGTTTTATTTCTTTTAAAATATCTCCTGCATTCTCATGTTCTTCTTCCATCATTTTTATTGGATTATTTACAGTTCCAAAATGGGGGATAGTTACCTTCTCTCTTTCGCTATCTGCTTTTACCAACTTTTTTATAAATGGAAATAAAATTAATTCCTCTTTTTTCATATGCGAAGCCAATTCTTTTGCAACAGTATTAAATAAGCTATTAATTTCTACAACTTCAGTATAATGGTGTCCATGAACTTTCGCTACTTTTGCTGCATATTGTAAGATTATTTGTGTGCTTTCTTGAACATACGAATGATGAATATTTTCTATATGATCTATCAAAAAGTCTAATTTCCAAGAATCGTAATTGTATGCATTTGAAACTGGATTGTTAATAGTTGCCAATTCCTTTTCTAAATCTGTATAAGAGATATTATGTTTTTCGCACGCTTTTTTTATGGAGATTCCTCCACCACAACAAAAATCTATTCCGTGTTTTTTAAATACATCTGCAGTTCTTATATTATTGGTAACTACTTCTGCTACTGTGTTTTCTTTTGTAATATTCATAATATATATTTAAATTTATATTGATGTTTTCTTAATTTTTAAATTTATTAACGATGATTAAAAATCGCCATAAACTGTCCATGAGCCATTCTTCTGGAAGCTTCTTTTGCTTTGTTTGCTAAATGACCTTCGAAATTTGCATCTATTGTTTGAAACCAAATTTGCAACCATCTCCCAAAATGTTTTTGATTTGTTTTATGGTTTAAATTACGATCTACATTCAAATGTTTCTGTGTAGGATTTCCTTTAAATTTTGCAACTCCAAATAAATTTGTTTCCCAGAAATCTTTCAACTTTTCTAAATGTTCTGGCCATTTTTCTTCAGCAATATGATTGTTGAAAATAGGGCCTAATAAATTGTCTTTTCTTATTTTATGATAAAAAGTGTTCACTAAAAATGAAATATCATCTCTTGTTTCTATCTCTTTCATTAATAATTATTTATTATTTACAGTTTCTATAATTTTTTCGATAGTTTCTTTATTATCAACTCCTAAACCTTCTTGTTGATGTACTAATTCTCCTTGTGGATTAAAAACACTTATAATATTGGAATGTGAAAAATCTAAAGGATCTATTTGCTTATATTTTACGGATAAAACATTTGCAAACTCTCGAACTCCACTTTCTGTTCCTTGTAAAAAAGTCCACTGTTTTCCATCCATATAATTTTCTATGGCATATTTTTTTAATCTTTTAGGAGTATCTGTTTTGGGGTCGATACTTACCAAAACATATTGTACACCATCCTTTAAATTTTTAGGAATTTTTGCTTCAATATTTCTCATATCTGCAGATAATCTAGGGCAAGCAGCTTTACAAGTGGTATAAATCATAACCATTACCAATGTTTTTCCTTTCAGTTCTTTTAATTCGATGGTTTTTCCTTCTTCAGTATTCCATTTAGATGTTAGATTGAAAATTGATTGTTCTGAAATTTCTTTATCTAAAACCTTTTTTACCTGTTTTGTTAATTTATTTATCGGTCTTAAATCCATTTTACAAACTGGGCAAATTCCTTTTTCTTGATAGAGCTTTTCCCCTTCGCATTTCATAGGACATTGGAAACCTACATTAGCAACCTTTTTTGTTTCTTTTTTGTCGCAAGAAACTAATAATATTATAGTTACAAAAATTGCTATTTTTATAATTTGTTTCATTTTTTCTTTTATTTATTATTTTTTACACATCTAAAACCTAGGTTTTTCATAGTGTATTTTGCTTTTAAACTTCCTCTAATTGCATAACGCATAAACGCTGCATAATTCATTAAATCTGTTGCATTTATCGCTGCACTTCCACAGAATAAATTGCTATCTTCATCTACATCTTTTCTGGATTCTCCTGATATTAAAACAGAATTAAAATCGGAAGTCCATTCCCAAACCAAACCATGTAAATCGTAAACTCGCCAATAATTTTTAAAAGTAGAACCAATTGTTTGATTGAATGTTTTCGGTTTTTCGTACCAACTTAAAATAAATTCGTTGTATTCTTTTAACTTTCTTGCATCTGGTATTTTTTTGTTAGCCATTGCAACATATTCCCATTCGTTTACAGTTGGTAGTCTTTTTCCTTGGTTTTCGCAATAACTTTTAGCAGCAAACCAAGAAATATTTGTAATTGGAGAATTCTTTTTTTGATTTTGATTTAGAATTGTATCTGATTTCCAATCTCTTAAATAATTAGCATCAACAAATAATTTAATGGCTTTACTTCTTTGCCATTTTGGATGCTTTTTTACAAATTCTAAATACTCTTTATTGGTAACAGGATATACATCCATTAAAAAATTACTAACAGAAACTTTCATGGAATCTCTTCCATACAGAGGAATATATTTTCCTCCTTTTATTTGCACCATTTTAGACTGACAATTTGTAGAAATTGAATTTAGGAGAGTTAAACAAATTGCCAGTCTTAAAATAATTTTCATACTTATTTACTTTTAACTTCTTTAACCGTTTTTATGCTAACATTGGTTTTGTTATTTCCCCAAGAATTATAAACGTAAGTCATAACATCTGCAACTTCTTCGTCAGTTAACGTTTGCTTTGTCATTACACTATTGTATTTTTTTCCATTTACAGTAATTTCTCCTGTTTTTCCATGTAAAATAATACCAATAGCTCTTTTAACATCTGCATTTAAATAATCGGATTTTGCCAATGGAGGAAACGCATTAGGTATTCCTTGTCCTTCTGCTTGATGACAAGCAAAACACGTTTTCATATACACTTGTTTACCATCTGCTATTTTTTTAGCCAAAGGCTTTTCTGTTTTAGAAACAACTTCTTTCTTTCTATTTTTATCCTCTGGCATTGTTTGAATTGTGCTTCCTTCTGGATGGTAAATTCCTTCTTGTTTTACTCCAGAATATAGTTTTTTATTTTCTTCTCCTGTTACTTTTAACATTCCTAAAGCCCCTTTATTAAAAGCTCTAAAAATTGCATGATCTACTAAAATAAAAGTTCCAGGAACATCTACTTTAAAATCTACAATTGCTGCTCCACCAGCAGGAATAGATGTTGTTTGTACATTTTTATTGATTAATTCTCCACCTTCTACATGTACATTGTCGAAAATTTCTCCAATAACATGAAAAGAAGAAGTTAAATTTGGCCCACCATTTCCAACATACAAACGAACAGTTTCGCCAACATTTGCAGTAATTGCATTGTCGCCAGTTAAAGCACCAACTTTTCCATTAAAAACAACATAATCTGCATCTTCTTTTACTGCTTTTCTCATATCAAAAGGTTGCAAGCCTTTTTCACCATTTTCTCCTTTTGTGTAGAAATCTCCTTGCATAATATAATATTCCTTATCTACTTTAGGCAAGCCTCCTTCTGGCTCTACCAAAATTAAACCATACATACCATTCGCAATGTGCATTCCAACAGGCGCAGTTGCACAATGATATACAAATAAACCTGGATTTAAAGTTTTAAAGGAAAATGTTTTTTTATGCCCAGGAGCTACAAAAGAAGAAGTTGCGCCACCTCCAGGACCAGTTACTGCATGTAAATCTATATTGTGTGGTAATTTATTATCTGGATGATTAGAAAGTGTAAACTCTACTTGATCACCTACTCTAGTTCTTATAAAGCTTCCAGGAACAGAACCTCCAAAAGTCCAATATACATATTGTACACCATCAGACATAGTTCCTTCTTTTTCAAGAATTTCCATATTTACTAATAACTTTTTAGCTGGTCTATTTCCTACTGGAGCTGGTACAAAAGGTGGTGCAGTTAATTCTGCATCCATAGTTCCTTTTATATAAATATCTGCTGTATTTATATTTGCCATTTCTTTTTTATCTTCACTTTTACAACTTACCATTAATATGCTTGTAATAAATAGTAAATAAGCGATTTTAAATAGTTTCATCTTTTTTTGTTTTTAGTTAATTTTAAAATAAAAGACCTTTTTGTCTTTTATAAAGCAAATTTAAGATTATTTTAAATTGTGAAAAATGACAATTATCATATTAAAAGATAATTTTATCTTTCTATTTTTGTAGAAACAAATTCTACGTTATCTAAAGCAAGTAAATATGCCATTTCTGCAGTTTTGTATTTAACAAATAAAGCTTCTGTAAGTAATAAAATAGGTTCAAAAGAAGTTGCTAAAAAATTAAATATTCCTGCTCCTTTTTTAGCAAAAGTGATACAAGAACTTACTAAAAAAGGAATTGTATCGTCTGTAAAAGAATCAAATGGAGAGTTTTATTTGTCAGAAATAAACGAGAAAAATACAATGTATAATATTATAGAAATGTATAGATGATGTAGATAAATTTAACCAATGTTATTTAAGACAACCTAAATGTAATGAGGAAACCCCCTATGTTGTACATTATTTATATGCGCCTTTTAAAGAAAAATTGATAAATAAATTGAAACAAAAATAATTTTAGAGATGACAAATAAATATTACAAAAGCAACAATATATCTGAAATTTTATAATGATTTCTATAAAAAAACAAGTCTTAATAGCACTTTTCTATTTTTTAATTGCAGGTAGTTTAGGGGTTTTATTGCGTCTTTTTCCAGTTGCAAATGTAAATGCTACTTACAAATATATTGTGCATACACATTCTCATGTGGCTTTATTGGGTTGGGTTTATGTGGGTTTAACTTCTTTAATTTATCATCTATTCATTAAAAGAGAAGTTCAGAAAAAATACTCCATTTTATGCTGGTGTACACAAATTACTATTTTAGGTATGTTGGTTAGTTTTCCAATAACTGGCTATGCTTTATTTTCCATTATTTTTTCTACCTTATTTTTAATTTGTTCTTACTGGTTTTATTTCTTTTTTAGAAAACACAATACTTGTAATAAAAGTAATTATTCCTATAAATTTATAAACACATCTCTCCTATTTATGATTATTTCGAGTATTGGCCCTTGGTCTTTGGGAATTATTATGAATACTCTTGGAAGTACTTCTCATTGGTATAAAAACGCCATTTATTTCTATTTACACTTTCAATATAATGGATGGTTTATTTTTGCTCTTTTAGGAATTTTCTTTTTTATGCTTGAAAAAAAGAAAATTTATATTCACAAAAAATTTATTACTCCTTTCTATAAATATTTAATAATTAGTTGCATTTTAACATTATTTTTGTCTTTCCTTTGGATAAAACCAAATAAATTTATTTATCTTTTATCTGGCTTAGGGGTTGTATATCAAATAGTTGCACTTGTAAAATTACATCTAATTTTTAAAAATTATAAGATTTTTTTTATTAAAAAATTTACGCCATCAACATATAAATTATTACAATTTATATATCTTCTTTTTGTTTTCAAGATTATCTTACAATTCTTAACTGCAATTCCTTATTTTGCTATATTAGTTTCACAAATAACAGACTTTGTAATTGGTTATTTACATCTTACTTTTTTAGGGATTGTTAGTTTGTGTTTGTTTGCTTTCTTTAATTATTTTAAACTATTAGAATTTTCTAAAATTTGGGTAAAAATTTACTTAATTGGGTTTATTCTTTCAGAATTTTTAATATTCTACAAAGGTTTTTGCAATTGGCAACAGTTAAGTATAATAAATAATTATTATACCATATTAATGTTGGTTTCTGTATTAATACCAATTGGAATTTTAGGGATATTTGTTTCGAATCTAAAACCTACTTTTTCCACTCCAAAAGAACCTCTTTAGCGAATGTATTGCACTGGTTTAAGGTATCTTTTATATGTTGTATTGTTGTTTTGGGATTGATTAAACACATTCTAATTACTACTTGATTTTGTAAAACTGTAGTTACCAACAATGCTTCTTTGGAAGCTACTACTCTACTAGAAATTTCCTGATTTAATGCGTCTAATTCTTTTTCTGTTAAGTGTACATTTAAAGGATTGTATCTAAAATTTATAATTGCCAAAGTTGCAGGTGAAACAATTTCCCAATTTTTACTTTTTCTAAGTAAATCTTCGGTTTTTTCTGTTAAATTGATATTATAAGAAACTGCTTTTTTAAATGCATTTAAACCATAGGTTTTTATAGACATATACAATTTTAGAGCTCTAAATCTTCGAGTTAATTGAATTCCATAATCAAAGAAATTAATTTCAGATTCATTGCCTTCTGTATCTCTTAAATATTCTGGTTTTTCGCTAAAAGTATTGCTTAACCAAGATTTATCTTTCACTAATAAACAACCAATTTCATAAGGTTGAAAAAACCATTTATGAGGATCTACTGTTAAAGAATCTGCACGTTCTATTCCTTTTAAAGTGCGACTTCCTTTTTTAGAAAGAATAGCTGCAGCTCCATAAGCACCATCTACATGCATCCATAAATTTTCTTTCTCACAAATATCTGCAATGGTGTGTAAAGGATCTACTGTTCCTGTATTTGTAGTTCCTGCAGTTGCAATTATACAAAAAGGTTGTTTGCCATTTAAACGATCTTTTGCAATTTCATTTTTTAACTTATTAATGCTAAATTTAAACTCTATATCTGTTGGAATAATTTTAACCTGTTCTTTTTTAAAACCTAAAACTCTAATCGCTTTTATATTCGAAGAATGTGCTTGATCTGATAAGTAAATAACTGCTTTCGAAAAATCTTCGCCACATTTTATTCTTCTGGCAGTAACCAAAGCTGTTAAATTAGCCATAGAACCACCACTTGTAAAAATTCCTCCTCCTGCTACTACAGGAAAATTAAACATTTTTAACAACCAATTTGTAGTTACAATTTCTAATTCTGCAGCAGCTGGAGAAATAATCCATCCACCAGAAAAAATATTGAATCCAGTTGCCAACGAATCTGCCATTGTACTTATAAAGTTACTTGGTCCTGGAACAAAAGAAAACGATTTTGGATGCGAAGACATGGCACTATTTGGAATTACATTTTCCATCACAAAATCTAAAACTTCATTAGAAGAAGTTCCGTTTTCTGGTGCTTCTTGTAAGAAAAGTGTATCCATTTCTTTTCTTGAAGCCTTTGTTACAGGCTTTTTTTCATTTTCATTTATATAATGGTTTACAATTATATCTACAATTTTGTAACCATAAGATTGCATTTCTTCTTTAGATAATTCGAAAGGTGATTTCATTAAATTTAATTTTTTCGCAAATTACAAGAACTCTAAAAAACAATTCCTAATATTTATCATATTTTTTAAAAATAAATTTCACTTTTCTTTAATAGATACAGCGTTTCTTTTCTTTATTTTTGTGAAAAACCCAATATTTTGAAAAAAATACTTTTTTTGCTTTTTTTAACTATTTCTTTTAGCTCTTTTTCTCAGAGCAAAAAGATAATTTATGGTGCTGAATATCAAGATGTAAATGAAGAAAAATATCCTGGAGCAATTGTGTTAATTGGAAATGTAAAAATGACGCATGAAGGTGCAGTTTTAACTTGTAAACAAGCATTGTATTATAAAGATAAAAATTTCTTTAAAGCAATTGATAATGTTGTAATAAAGCAAGGTGATACCATTACACAAACAAGCGATTATACAGATTATGATGCCAACTCTAAACAAGCTTTATCTTGGGGAAATGTAGTTTTAAAAGACCCAACAATGACGCTTACCACTGATACTTTGCAGTTCGATCGTTTGAATCAGAAATTATATTACAGAAGTTATGCAACGATTAAAGACCCAACAAATACTTTAAAAAGTAAAAACGGAAATTACTATTTAGAAACCAAAAAATTTACTGCAACTACTAGAGTTACTGTTGTAAATCCTGAACATAATTTAGAATCGAACCATTTAGATTATTATACGAATTCTGGTTTGGCTTATTTATATGGTCCATCTACAATTACAAATACACAAAACGAAAATAAAATTTATTGCGAAAGAGGTTTTTACAATACAAAAACCGATATTTCTTACTTTGTAAAAAACGCAAAACTATATTTAAAAGAAAGAACTGTAGAAGGAGACAGTTTGTATTACGATAAAAATAAAGGTTTTGCATCTGCCACAAATAATATTCAGGTAATAGATACTGTTAAAAATTTTGTAACAAAAGGAAACTATGCAGAAATTTTCGAATTAAAAGATTCGCTTTTTATTGTAGATAGAGCTGTCGCGATTTCAATTATAGATAAAGATTCGATGTTTGTGCATGGAGACACTATACTAGTTACTGGAAAACCAGAAAAAAGAGTTATTAGAACGTTTAATAATGTAAAAATTTTTAAATCGGATTTACAAGGCAAATGCGATTCTATACACACAGATCAAGCAACTGGATTAACAAGAATGTTTAGAAACCCAGTAATTTGGTCGGATGCCAACCAAATTACTGGAGACACAATACACTTATTAACAAATGTAGAAACCGAAAAGTTAGACTCTTTAAAGGTTTTAAACAACTCTTTTATAGTGTCGAAAGATTCTTTGTCCGAAAGTGATTTTAACCAGATAAAAGGAAGAAATATGTTTGGGAAATTTAAAAATAACAAACTTCGCTTACTTTTGGTGAAAGGAAATGCAGAATCTGTTTATTACAATAGAAACGAACAAACAAATGTTTTAGAAACCATTACAAAAGAAGTTTCTAGTAATATTGAGTTTATTTTAGAAAAAGGACAAATAGAAACTATTAAATATTTAAAAAAATCTGAAGGAACAACCTATCCTCCTTCTAAATTACCTGAAGACGTAAAAAAATTAAATGGCTTTATTTGGCGAGAAAGTGAGCAGCCCAAAAAGAAAGAAGATATTTTTAAAAGAGATAAAAAAACGCCAAAAGAAAAGAATAAAGAAGTTATAAAACCAAAGGCTGTTTTAGAACAAAAAATTAAAAACAAGCCTAAAAAAATAAACCTTTCTGTAAGAAAAGATCAATAGTATGAAATTAGATTTTTTCAAATATCAAGCACAAACTTCTCCACATCCATTAGCCATAGAAATTTCGCATGCTAATGGAAGTTATATTTTTGATGTTAGTGGAAAAAAATATTTAGATTTTGTAGCTGGAGTTTCCGCAAACAGTTTAGGACATTGCCACCCGAAAGTTACAAAAGCAATTAAAAATCAGTTAGACTCTTATGCACATGTAATGGTTTATGGTGAATTTATTCAAAAACCACAGGTAAATTTATGCAAATTACTGGTAAATAATTCTCCTAAAAATTTAAACGCTGTTTACTTAACCAATTCTGGAACAGAAGCCACAGAAGGAGCTTTAAAATTAGCTAAAAGAGTTACTAATAGACCCGAAATAATTGCTGCTAAAAATTCTTATCATGGAAATACCATGGGTGCAATGAGTGTTTCTGGTGTCGAAAAACAGCACCGAGCTTTTAGACCTTTAATACCTGGAACCAAATTTATTGAATTTAATAAAGAAAACGAATTAGATAAAATTACAAAAAATACAGCTGCTGTAATTTTAGAAACCATTCAAGGAGGTGCAGGTTTTATAGAACCAAAAAACAACTTTTTATTAAAAGTGAACCAAAAGTGTAAAGAAGTTGGAGCTCTTTTAATTTTAGATGAAATTCAAACAGGAATTGGTAGAACTGGAACTTTTTGGGGGTTCGAAAACTATAATGTAGTTCCAGATATTGTTATTACAGGAAAAGGGTTGGGTGGTGGAATGCCAATTGGAGCTTTTATTTCTTCTTTCGAAAATATGTCTTTATTAAAAGAAAACCCTAAACTAGGACATATTTCTACCTTTGCTGGAAACCCTGTAATTGCAGCAGCTGGTGAAGCCACAATAACAGAAATATTAAATGCAAATTTAATTTCTGAAAGTCTTCGAAAAGAAAAAATCATTAGAAAACATTTAAAACATCCTACAATAAAAGAAATTCGTGGAAAAGGTTTAATGCTTTCTGCCATTTTAGAATCTCCTGAATTAGCCGTTAAAACAGTTCATAAATGTTTAGAAAACGGATTGATATTGTTCTTCTTACTTTTTGAAACTAAAGCAATAAGAATTACACCTCCATTAACAATTTCCGATGACGAATTAATAGAAGGTTGTAGAATAATTGTAGCTTCAATAAACTCAGTTATCGAATAATAAAGTTTAAAATATTAAAAATCAACAACCTACACTCTTTCTTGTTTTTGTTTTAACATAAAAAAGTTAAATTTTTACATTTACTCTATCTGTTTGTTAATTATATATTAAAGTCAATTTTATATTGAAACGTTTTTAAAATCGGAGCGTCTTTTCAATATAACATTAACTCAAAACACTTATAATTATGAAAAATTTTAAAAGCATTATCGCTATTATCGCAATTAGTTTATCAACAGTATTTTCTGCAACCGCAAATAATGTAGATCCAAAAACAAACAAAGAAACAAAAACTCTTAGAACAGAAATGTTTGGCTTTATTGGAAAAAATATTTCTGTTGAAATCAAAAAAACAACAACTGCAGAAGTTTTATTTATAATTAATAATAAAGATGAAGTGGTAGTTTTATCTGTAAACTCTAAAAATCCTGAATTAAATAGTTTTTTAAAAAATAAATTAAATTACAAAAAAATAGTTACTAAAAATGTTATAAAAGGAAAAATTTATAAAATGCCTTTAAAAGTAAAAAGTAAATAATAACCAACCACTTTTTATTAAATCCGCAAAAAAAGCATCTTTTTGTGGATTTTTTATGCACATAATTCACTAAAAAACAAACAACTTAACATTTTTTGTAAAATGTTAAATATATACTAAAGTAAAAATTTATTGAAACGTTTTTAAAATCTGAGCGTCTTTTAGATAAGTAACAATCATTAAAATAAATTATAATCATGAAAAATTTTAAAACCATTATCGCAATTATCGCAATTAGTTTATCAACTGTATTTTCTACTTCTGCAAATAATACAGATCCAAAAGTTGAAAAAGATACTAAAGCATTGAGAATAGAAATGAACACTTTTATTGGAAAGTTTATTCCTGTTAGGGTTAAAAAACCTACAACTGCAGAAGTTTCTTTTATGATTAACAATAGAAATGAAATCGTAGTTTTATCGGTTGATTCTAAAAACACTCAATTAAATTCTTTTTTAAAGAATAAATTAAACTACAAAAAAGTACTTGCCAAAGGAGTTATAAAAGGAGAAATTTATAAAATGCCTTTAAAGGTAAATGTAAAATAGTACAACTGGTTGGTTAGTTGGATGCCTATTAAGAGTAATTTTTTACTTTTTTTAGGCATTTTTTATATCTCGTAAAAACAGAGAAGGATAATCGTTTAAATACGATTATCCTTCGATTGAATCAACCATTAACAATAAGTTGATAGTAGATTGTATCTTTTTCTATTATTTATCTTTTCACAGAACCAGTAATTAATGCTTTTGGTCCAGTTCCTAAATCAATTGGAGAATGGTCTACTGCATCTGCAGCTACTTTTTTAGCTAAAGGTTTTAAAGCAAATGGTGCTGGGCTATCATCTGGACTTGGTTCAACTGTTATTACAATTGTTGCTCCACGTAAATCTACTGGAAATGTTTGTCCATCTGGTGCGTTTGTTAAGAAATCTTCACCTGGGAAAAATCCATTTGCTCCATTTGGTGCTGGTAAAGCGTTTGCTCCACTAAATCCTCCAAATTCGTCAGTTGCCGCTAATTTTGTGAATTTTCCTGTAGTTACAGGCTTGCCATTTATTACTGCCCAACCTTCATATTTCCATCCTTCTTTTAATTCAGGTAAACCTAAACCTGCTTTTGGTGGAGTTCCTGGTGTTAAAAACCAAACACCACTTCTTTCGTTATTATTCATTCCATCTGTAGGAGTTGCTAAAATAAATTTTCCCCAAGAATCGCTAAAATCTCCAACAATTTTAGAATTTACTGTTGCAGAATTCCCTGTAAAATCTCCTGCTAAAATTTTAGTTTTTGATGGTGCTGGATCTGTATCGTTTTTTGGTTCTATAGATAATACAAATTTTGTAGCCGTTTCTAAATCGTTAAAACCTACTGTAAATGTTTGTGGAAATTTTACACTTGTAAATGTTCCTGTACTTACTGGAGCACCATTTACTATAAGCCAACCTTCGTAAACAAAATCTGTACCTAATTTTTCTAAACCATCTAAATTAACAGTTAAATTACCTGTTGTTGGTTCGTTGTCGTTGTTACTACATGCTGCAAAGAATGCTGTTAATGCAAAAATCGTTGCTAAATTTAAAACTTTTTTCATCTTATTAATGTTTTATTGTTAATGTTGATGACAAAGTTATATGCTTAATAGGTATTGAAATGTTAGCTAACGAACATTTAAGCAGTTTTTTGTAATAATCTTATTTCGCGCCTGTTAAAATTGATTATTTTTTCTTCTTTCAACTCGTTCATTAATACATTTAAGTTAGATCTAGAAGTACCAATTAATGAAGCAATATCTTTTTGTGTGTATGGATGTTCGATTATTTTGTCTCCAGTTTTTTCGCAGTCATATCCATATTCTTCACACAATTCTTTCATAAATTCTAGGAAACGTGTTTTGGTATCTTTAAAAAGAATTAATTGTAATCTTCTTTCTAACTTTTTAAAACGCAATCCTAAAAATTTATAGATTTTTAAACTAAACGTTTTGTTATCTCTCATTAAATCGTGTAATGCCTCCACTCCTATTGGGCAAATAGATGTTGAATTGTCTACAGATTGTGCAAACTCATTTCTTTTTTCTTCTCCTAAAATTGCTTTTTCGCCAAATAATTGTCCTTTAGTTAAAATGGCATTAATAACTTCGTCTCCTTCTTCTGTATAGTAACCAATTTTAACTTTTCCATTCTGAATCAAAAAAACTTTACTAGCAGCATCGTCTGCAAAATAAATATAATCGTTTTTTTTGTAATTATCGAAAGTGTGACACTTCTTGTATTCTTTAAATTTATGAGGACATAAAATATTAAATAGATTTACGTTGTCAAAAAACCATAGATTTCTCATAAGTTATTAATTTTGTTGATATATAAAAGGTCTAAAATTCTGAGTTATACTTACAAAAAACTCCTGAATTTCTTCAGGAGTTTTATATAATAACAAGAAAAATATAATTATTTAGAGTTCTCTTTTTTAATTAAATTTAAAGCAGAACCTTCATTATACCATTCGATTTGGTTTTTATTATAAGTATGATTTGCCATAACAATATCTTTACTTCCATCTGCATGAACAACTTCAATGGTTAATGGTTTGTTAGGCGCAAATTCATTTAAATCTAAGAAATTAAAAGTATCGTCTTCTTGAATTAAATCGTAATCTGCTTCATTTGCAAATGTTAAACCTAACATTCCTTGTTTTTTTAAGTTTGTTTCGTGAATTCTAGCAAAAGATTTTACTAAAACAGCAACTACGCCTAAATGTCTTGGCTCCATAGCAGCGTGTTCTCTTGAAGAACCTTCACCATAATTATGATCTCCAACAACAATAGATTTTACACCAGCAGCTTTATAAGCTCTTGCAGTATCTGGTACTCCACCAAATTCTCCAGTTAATTGATTTTTTACTAAATTGGTTTTTCTATTAAAATCGTTTACAGCACCAATAAAACAGTTGTTAGAAATATTATCTAAATGTCCTCTAAAACGCAACCATGGTCCAGCCATAGAAATATGATCTGTAGTACATTTCCCGAAAGCTTTTATTAATAATTTTGCTCCTGTAATATCGTTTCCAATTGGTGCAAAAGGCTCCAATAATTGCAATCTTTCAGAATCGTCTTTTACTGCAATTTTAACGTGACTACCATCTTCTTCTGGTGCTAAATAGCCATCGTCTTTTACTTCAAAACCTTTTGGTGGTAATTCCCAACCAGTTGGTTCGTCTAACATTACTTCTTCTCCGTTTTTGTTGATTAACTTATCCGTTATTGGATTAAAATCTAAGCGACCAGCAATAGTAACTGCTGCTACCATTTCTGGAGAAGCCACAAATGCATGTGTGTTTGGGTTACCATCTGCACGCTTTGCAAAATTTCTATTAAATGAGTGTATAATTGAGTTTTTAGGTGCATTTTTAGGATCTGAGTATCTTGCCCATTGTCCAATACAAGGTCCACAAGCATTTGTAAATATTTTAGCATCTAATTTTTCAAAGATTCCCAAAATACCATCTCTTTCTGCTGTGTATCTTACTTTTTCGGACCCTGGATTTATACCAAATTCTGCTTTAATACCTAAGTCTTTATCAATCGCTTGTTGGGCGATTGAAGATGCTCTAGATAAATCTTCATAAGAAGAATTTGTACAAGAACCAATTAAGCCCCATTCTACAGCTAAAGGCCAGTCATTTTCGTTGGCTTTTTTAGTCATATCAGCACCTGCTTTCGTAGATAAATCTGGCGTAAAAGGACCGTTTAATAATGGACTTAATTCAGATAAATTAATCTCTATAACTTGGTCGAAATAATTATCTGGATTTGCGTATACCTCATCATCTCCAGTTAAATATTCTTTTACTTTATTTGCTGCATCTGCAACATCGCTTCTATCTGTAGCACGTAAATAACGTTCCATAGATTCATCATAACCAAAAGTTGAAGTTGTTGCCCCAATTTCTGCTCCCATATTACAAATTGTACCTTTTCCAGTACAAGACATTGCTTTTGCTCCTTCTCCAAAATATTCTACAATTGCTCCAGTTCCTCCTTTTGCAGAAACAATTCCAGCAACTTTTAAAATAACATCTTTTGGAGCTGTCCAACCAGAAAGTTTTCCTGTTAACTTTACACCAATTAACTTTGGAAACTTTAATTCCCAAGCCATTCCAGCCATTACATCTACTGCGTCTGCTCCACCAACTCCAATAGCTACCATTCCTAATCCTCCTGCATTTACAGTATGAGAATCTGTACCAATCATCATTCCTCCAGGAAATGCATAATTTTCTAAAACTACTTGGTGTATAATTCCTGCTCCTGGTTTCCAGAAACCTAAACCGTATTTATTAGATACCGATTCTAAGAAATTAAAAACCTCATTACTTGTATTTAAAGCAGATTGTAAATCTGAACTTGCTCCGTTTTTGGCTTGAATTAAGTGATCGCAATGTGTAGTTGTTGGAACTGCTACTTTAGGCTTACCAGCTTGCATAAATTGTAGTAATGCCATTTGTGCTGTTGCATCTTGTAAAGCAATTCTATCTGGTGCAAAATCTACATAGTCTTTACCACGCGTAAAAGCTTTGGTAGGATTTCCATCCCATAAGTGAGAGTATAAAATTTTCTCTGCTAAAGTTAAAGGTTTTCCTGTAATTTCACGTGCTGCATCTACTCGTTCCACAACGTTAGCATACACTTTTTTGATCATATCTATGTCAAAAGCCATATGTTGTTATTTTTTTATGATTATGTACAACAAATTTACAGTATTTATGGGAATTTTAAAAGATAAATAATAGATTGCTGTAATTAATGAATAAAGAAAAGCTATTTTTCATATAACTAACAATTCAGCAAAAAAAAGGTGGTTATTTTAATAAAAAATGAAAATATAGTAAAAATAATATTAAAAAAGCAGGCTAATAAGCCGAATTCTGTTTCCTTAAAAAGGTTCTTATCATTTATCTAGTTCTAAAATTACTCTTAGAATCTATCTGTCTACCCTTTAGAATCGAGCGAGTAGCTCTCTAGCTCTAATATACATGACATTGCACCTCATAGAGTTTACCTGGTTTCACTACAGCCTAACTGTACATTCTTTCTGTTGCACTGGTCCTCAACTTACGTTGGACGGTTGTTATCCGCTATGATTACTCTGTGGTGTTCGGACTTTCCTACTTATAAATAAGTCGATAAGATAAGCCTGCTAATTTTTAATATTCTTGTAAAATTACAATTAATTTTCATAAAAAAACCCACTCAAAAATGAGTGGGAAAAATTGCTATGAAAAAGAAAAAGTGTTACCGATTTCTCGATAACACCACAAATATAATTTAAAATAAATTTATAAAAAAATAATTATGAAAATTATTTACAAAAAATTAATATAAATTTAATTTTATGAAAACATATCTTTTACTTTTTCGAAGAAAGATTTGTCAGACACATTAGGGTTTGGTGTAAAATTCTCATTATCAGACATTTTTTCAAAAAACTGCTTTTGTTCTTTATCTAAATGTTGAGGCGTCCAAACATTAATATGAATCAAGAAATCTCCTGTTCCATATCTTTCGATACTTGGTAAACCTTTTCCTTTTAATCTTAATATTTTACCAGATTGTGTTCCTGGCTCAATTTTAATCTTTACTTTTCCTGTAACTGTTTCTACTTCTTTACTAACTCCTAAAACTGCTTCAGAAAAGTTTATGTATAAATCGTAGTGAATATTTGTGCCTTCTCTCTTTAATTTATCATGTGGAATTTCCTCAATAAGTACTAATAAATCTCCAGAAATAGAATTTTTCCCAGGAGCATCATTCCCTTTTCCTCCAACTTTTAACTGAACACCTTCTGTTACACCTGCAGGAATATTTATAGAAACTGTTTCTTCTTTTGTAATTAAACCTTGTGCATCTGCTCCATTTGGTTTGCTACTCATTATTTCTCCAGCTCCAGAACAAGTTCCACAAGTTGTGGCAGTTTGCATTCTACCTAAAATAGTGTTGGTAACACGCATTTGTTGCCCAGATCCGTTACAAGTAGTACACGTTTTATAAGTAACTCCATCTGCTTGTACTTTTCTACGCACTTTTACTTTCTTCTCTACTCCTTTTGCGATTTCTTCTAAAGTAAGTTTTACACGAATACGCATATTACTTCCTTTTACTCTAGCTTGACGTTGGCCTCCACCACCACCAAAACCTCCAAAGCCTCCGCCAAAACCGCCTCCAGCTCCTCCGAAAATATCTCCAAACTGACTGAATATGTCTTCCATATTCATGCCTCCTCCTCCAAAACCGCCACCACCTTGTGGACCATCGAAAGCTGCATGACCATATTGATCGTAACGTGCTTTTTTGTTTTCGTCGCTTAAAACTTCGTAGGCTTCTGCTGCCAACTTAAATTTTTCTTCAGCATTTTTATCGTCCGGATTTTTATCTGGATGATGTTTAATTGCCATTTTCCTGTAGGCTTTTTTAATCTCTGCTTGTGAAGCCGATTTAGAAATTCCTAATATTTCGTAATAATCTTGTTTTGCCATTTTAATTAGTTTTCAGTCTTCAGTTGGCAGTTAGCAATCAGCTTGTTACTGAGTTATTGTTAACTGTATCATAAAAACTTTATCAATTTGCAGCAATTCAGTCTTCAGTAAGCAGTTATTATTTACACTGCTTACTGAAGACTAAAAAGACTGCCCACTTTTTTTACTGTCCTATTACCACTTTTGGATAACGGATTATTTTATCTCCTAGCTTGTATCCTTTTTCAACACAATCAATTACTTTTCCTTTCATATCTTTTGATGGTGCAGGAATTTGTGTAATTGCTTCATGGATCTCCGCATCAAAAATATCGCCAGCTTTGGTTTCTATTTTCGATAATCCTTTTTGCTCTAAGGTGTTGTAAAACTTCTGATAAATTAATAAAACTCCTTTTCTTAGTTCTTCTGCTTCTTTGTCTTCTTCGATATGTGACAAGGCACGTTCGAAATCATCTACAACTGGCAGTAAAGATGTCATAACTTCTTGTCCTGCTGTCTTAAATAGTTCAATTCTTTCTCTTGTTGTTCTCTTTTTATAGTTTTCGAACTCTGCAAATAATCGTAAAAATTTATCTTTTTCGGCTTGAAGTAGCTCTTCTACTGTTGGTTCTTCTTTTACAACCTCTGCTTCAATCTCTTGATTTTCTTCAACTTGAGCAGTTTCTTGCTCGTTTATTACTTCTTCTTCTTTTATATTTTCTTTCTTACTCATTTCTTTGTAATCATTAAATTGTCTACAATTTATTGGCAAAAATGTTGCCAACAAAAAAATAGTGTCAAACTGACACTATTTTGTATTTATAATTTGTTTTAATTTATTAAAGGCTTGGCATCTAATTTCCATTCGTTTTTTATGGGAATGTTTAAATATTTTAAAATTGTTGGCACAACTGCTGTTTGCGGAATGGTTTGCTTTTCTAATTCTTGAATAGAATTGATTTTTTTATCGTTGTTTACACTTTCAAAAAAAGAGTTTCCTTTTTTATTTAAACCCACAAAAATTGTTTTTTCTGAAATTGTCTGGTTTCCATGCCCAAAACCTTTGGCATCTCTACCATGATCTGTTACTAGTATGACTAACCAATCTTCGTTAAAATTTTTATTTCTATGTGCTGTTGCTTTTAAAAGTTGACCAATATTTTCATCCATTTTTAAAATTGAACTTGAATATTTTTCTCCAAAACCATATGCATGTCCTGCATGATCTACATCATCTAAATGAATAAAGATAAAGTCTAACCCTTTTTCTCCAATTAAATCTACAGCTATTTTTGTTGAATAATCATCCAAACCACCTTGTGTAGAAAAATCTACCAAATACATATCTTTATATAGTAATAAATTAATGTTTTTCCAAGTTGAAATACTTGCCGTTTTTAAATTAGAGTTCGAAGTTTTTATATAATTAAAAACACTTTTAGAAGCACTAACTTGGTTTGGAGAATTACTTGTAACTTTATGATTATCTGCCCAAACCCCTGTTAAAATGGTTACCCAGCTTGGACCACTGGAAGTTACTTGTTGCGAATCTGTACCCAGTAAACCTCCATTAAAACCCTTTTTTATATTGAATTTATCGAAATTTGGTGTGTTTACTTTTGCTAATTGTTCTAATTGTAAGCCATCAATTCCTACCAATAAAACTTTCTTTTTTTGTGAAAAAGTAATTGTAGATATTGATAAGGTTATAAATAATAAAATGTTTTTCATTGAGATTGTATTTGGGAAGTTATAAAACAAAGGTTATTTTTTAATGTTAATTTTTAAGTTATAATAAAATTCTATGGTAATAAATAATTGAATTATTTTAGAATTAAATTCTTTTTCAGTTAATTTTTTTATCAAACCATTCGCCATAATCTGTAAACTAATCCCTGTAATTTCTTTATATGAATTTAAAAAATCTTTTATTTTTGGGTTTTTAGCGTTTTTTATTAAACAAAGCATAAATTCACCTTCTCCTTTTAATTCAAAGTATTTTTTTTGGTGATTATCAATTTTATTCAATTGAAATTGAGACCAAATTTTATTAAATAATTCAGATTTTTTTAATTTGATTAAATAATCATTTTCCTCTTTATTTTCAATAATTTCTGATGGATATTCTTTTAAAAATAACTCTACGTATTTCTTATAAAAACTTCCAATATTTTTTCTATTAGAAGTTTCTACTATTTTTCTTTCAAATATTTCGCTTCCTGTATTTAATAATTTTATCTCATTTTGGGTTAAACAATTATCTAATAAAATGGTGTAATCAATTGGTGATTGATTTTCAGATTTACAACTAAAAAAGATAATAGAAATTATTAGTAGTGTTCGTTTTTTCACATCTTAAGATTCAAATTCATATTCATATTCATCTTTTTCTTTTTTACAATTAAAGAACCTTTTGCTTGGTTCTAAAGTATAACTTCTATTATTTTTTAAATGTACAAAAAGCTTTTCAAATTCTAAATTGATTCAAGTTTTAAATTGAAAATTATTCAAATAAAACGATGTTGATTAAATAAAAAATAGTGCCAAAAATAACACTATTTTTATACTGAACTCGATTCAGTATTTATTACAATAACAAAATTACTTCTTTAAAAGAGAGAGATACTGAAATAAATTTAGCATAAAAAGATATAATTGAAAGCGGGAAATTGCTCCAAAAAAAAATCTTTTTTATACGAACCTAATCCTCAATCCTTTCAATTTTTGCGCCAATAGATTTTAAACGAGCTTCTATGTTTTCGTAACCTCTATCTATTTGTTCAATATTATTAATTATGGAAGTTCCATTTGCGGAAAGTGCTGCAATTAACAAGGAAATTCCTGCTCTAATATCTGGCGAAGTCATTTTTGTTGCTTTCAACTGCGACTTATGGTTTTGCCCAATTACGGTTGCTCTGTGTGGATCGCACAAGATAACTTTTGCGCCCATATCAATTAGTTTATCAACAAAAAACAAACGGCTTTCGAACATTTTTTGATGAATTAAAACCGTACCTTTTGCTTGTGTTGCAATTACTAAAACAATGCTTAATAAATCTGGTGTAAATCCAGGCCAAGGTGCATCTGCAACTGTTAATACAGAACCATCTATATAATTCTGGATTTTATAAGACTCTTGAGCCGGAATATAAATATCGTCTCCTCTTCTTTCTAGAGTAATTCCTAATTTTCTAAACACATTTGGTATTTGCCCAAGGTTGTTCCAACTTACGTTTTTAATGGTTAATTCAGAACGTGTCATTACTGCAACACCAATCCAAGAACCAATTTCAATCATATCTGGTAAAACTGTATGCTCACAACCACCTAAAGTATCTACGCCTTCGATAATTAATAAGTTTGAGCCAACTCCAGAGATTTTTGCACCCATAGAATTCAGCATTTTAGATAATTGCTGAATGTAAGGTTCGCAAGCGGCATTGTAAATTTTTGTGGTTCCAGTTGCTAAAACTGCTGCCATTAAAATGTTTGCAGTTCCTGTTACAGAAGCTTCATCCAATAACATTTCTACACCTGTTAGCTCTTCTGCTTCAACTCCATAGAAAGATTCTTCTTTGTTATAACGGAATTTTGCGCCTAATCTAATAAAACCTTCGAAATGCGTATCTAAACGTCTTCTACCGATTTTATCGCCTCCTGGACGTGGAATGTATCCTTTTCCAAAACGTGCTAAAAGTGGCCCCACAATCATAATTGAGCCACGCAAAGAACTTCCATCTCTTTTAAAATCTAAGGATTCTAAATAATTTAAATTGATATTGTCTGCTTGAAAAGCGTAAGAATTTCTGCTTAATTTTTCAACTTTTACACCTAATTCTCCAAGAATAAAAATTAATTTATTTACGTCTATAATATCTGGCACATTATTTACAACTACTCTTTCTGGCGTTAATAAAACTGCACATAATATTTGTAAAACTTCGTTTTTTGCTCCTTGTGGTGTTATTATTCCGCTTAATTTGTGTCCTCCTTCAATTTTAAATGATGCCATTAACTATTATCTTTTTCTATTTTTATTGTTATGGTGCGATTTCTTATGGTTGTTTTTCGAGTTATTTTGCCCTTGAGAATTTCTTTTTCTTAACAAGTTTTTACTTTCAGATAATTCTTCTTCAGAATTTCTTAAATCGAATTTCCCGTCAGATAAATCGTATAAATGATTAAAAATTACAGCATCGTCTACAGTATCTTTATTCCAATTCAAATAACATTTTTTCATGTGATTTGCAATGGTATAAATTAATGCCTCTTTTTTTTCTCCATCTTCCCAGCTTAAAGCAACATCTATCATGGTTTGAATATTATTTCCATAATATCTATATTTCGATGCGTATTTTGGGTAAGGCAAACGTTCTGGTTTCTCTTGTAATTCTTCTCTTGAAGGAACTGGATATGGAGATTCTGCATCCAATTTAAAATCGGACATAATATACAATTGGTCCCATAATTTGTGTTTAAAATCTGGAACATCACGTAAATGTGGTTGTAAATTCCCCATAACATCTACAATTGCTTTTGCCATTGTATCGCGTTCTTCTTTAGCTTCTAAAGCTACACAGTGGTCTACTAATTTTTGGATATGTCTACCATATTCTGGTATGATCATTAATGGTCTTTCTGAATTGTATTCTAAATCGAATGTCATTTATTTATTTTTGAAGTGTCTTGATTTAGTTTCAAGAATATCACTTATTATAATTGAAGTTATTTAATGTCGCAAAATAATTAATAATTACGAATTAGTAATTATGAATTCGTAATTATTTACCCAATAACTTTTAATTTCGCAAATTGTAATAATAATTTCTTTTTTCCTGCTGTTGCAAATTCAATTTCTGCTTTTTTATCTGGGCCTTTTCCTTCGATTCCTAAAACGGTTCCTTTGCCAAATCTATTGTGTTCTACAATATTTCCTGCGATAATATCTCCATCGAAAAGATTATTTTTTGGTGAAACTTGCGAAACTTTTTTTAAGTTTTTAGGAATGGTAATTTCCTTCTTTTTAGCCAAATTTCGTTCCATTTTTTTACGCTGAATGGGTTTTTGGAAACGAATTCCTTTGGGTGCATCATCGAAAATACTTTTATCTACAAACCTATTTACAGAAGGTTCTGGTACTTTTGGCGTAATATAGTGTAAAAACTGGTCGTCTATTTCTTCTAAAAACCTACTTGGTTCTGCATCTACCAATTTCCCCCATCTGTAACGTGTTTGTGCGTAGGTTAAATAGGCAACTTTTTCGGCTCTGGTTAAGGCTACATAAAATAATCTGCGCTCCTCTTCCAACTCGCTTCTGGTGTTCATACTCATGGCAGATGGAAATAAATTTTCCTCTAAACCAACAATATACACATGCGAATATTCCAATCCTTTCGATTGATGAATGGTCATTAAAGAAACGCTTGGCTTGTCGTTATTTTTTTCTGAATCGAAATCTGTCGCCAAAGCAACATCTTCTAAAAATGCTGTTAATGAGGCATCTTCTCCCTGTTCAATTTTATCGGTAATAAAATCTTTAATTCCGTTTAATAATTCTTGCACATTTTCTACTTTACTAACCGCTTCAGGTGTGCCATCTTTTTCTAAATCTTTAATTAATTGGGTTTGTTTTACAACGATTTCTGCAATTTCGAAGGCGTTTTTGGTTTGCGCCTCAATTTGTAAACGCAAAATCATATTCATAAAATTCTGTAACTTATTTTTTGTGCCAGAATTTATTTTTAGATCTATTTTATCGACATATTTTACAATATCGAAAATCGATTTTTTATAATGATTCGCTGCGATTGTTAGTTTGTCTATCGTTGTTGCACCAATTCCTCTTGCTGGGTAATTAATAATTCTTTTTAATGCTTCCTCATCATTCGAATTGATTAAAATACGCAGGTAAGACAAAATATCTTTGATTTCTTTTCGCTGATAAAAGGAAATTCCACCGTAAATTTTATAGTCTAAATTTTTCTTTCTCAATGCATCTTCAATGGCTCTCGATTGAGAATTTGTTCTGTATAAGACACAAAAATCGCTCAATTGCATTTGATTATTCATGTGGTTTTCCCAAATAGATTGTGCCACAAAACGTCCTTCTTCACCATCGGAAATGGTACGCATTACATTTATGGAATCTCCAGCATCATTAGACGTCCAAACTTCCTTGTCTAACTTCGTTTTATTTTTGGCAATTACAGAATTTGCTGCGTTTACAATATTACTGGTAGAACGATAATTTTGCTCTAATTTAAAGGTTTTAACATCAGGATAATCTTTCTGAAAATTTAAAATATTCTGAATATTGGCACCTCTAAAACTATAAATACTTTGCGAATCGTCTCCCACCACACAAATATTTTGAAAACGATCTGCCAACGCTTTTACAATTAAATATTGCGAGTGATTCGTATCTTGATACTCATCGACCATAATATATCGAAAACGGTCTTGATATTTTGCTAAAGATTCAGGAAAACGTGCTAATAATTCATTCGTTCTTAACAGTAAATCATCAAAATCCATGGCGCCTGCCTTAAAACATCTTTCTACATATTGTTTGTAAATCTCCCCCACTTTTGGTCTGCTTGCATGCAAATCTGCCTCTTGTAAATCCGAATCATTAAAATACGCTCTTACTGTAATTAAACTATTTTTAAAAGAAGATATTCGACCTAAAATTTGCTTGGGTTTGTAACGTTCTTTGTCCAAACTCATTTCTTTAATTATTGAAGAAATTAAGCGAACAGAATCTTGTGTATCGTAAATTGTAAAATTTGATGGAAAACCTAACTTGTCTGCTTCCGAACGTAAAATTCTTGCAAAAACCGAGTGAAATGTACCCATCCAAAGGTTTTTTGCTTCGCTAACCCCAACCACAGAAGCAATTCTCTCTTTCATTTCTCTTGCAGCTTTATTGGTAAATGTAAGCGACAAAATGTTAAACGCATCTACTCCTTGTTGCATTAAATGCGCAATTCTGTAGGTTAACACACGTGTTTTACCAGAACCTGCACCTGCAATAATAATCATTGGGCCATCTTTTTGTAAAACAGCTTGTTTTTGAGCTTCGTTTAAAGAATTTAAATAACTATTCAATAGATTTTATTTTGAAGAATTTAAAACGTGAAATTAACCAAACTATTCATTTTATTAAAGAATGAATGTTGTTTTTTATTCACAAGTTATTAGGCAAGTTAACCTTATACTTTTTTTCGATACAAATTTACCAATCTTAAATTCAACTTATTAATTATCTGCCTACAACCAGATAAATTAAAATATCTGGCTATAAGCAGATAAACTGAAATATCTGGTTATAGACAGATAATTTTGGTGTTTTAATAAATAAAACATACATTTGAAAATAAATTATACAATTAATGACAAGTATTTTAACTGGAGACATTATAAATTCAAGAAAAAAAAGTGATGCTTTTTGGTTACAAGCTTTAAAAGAAACTTTAAAAACTTTTGGAAAATCGCCCAATAACTGGCAGGTTTATAGAGGCGATAGTTTCCAGTTAGAGATAAAAAAACCAGAAGAAGCATTGTATGCCGCTTTAAAAATAAAATCTCATTTAAAGAAAACTGCAGAAATTGATGTTCGAATTGGCATTGGAGTCGGAAAAACAGCATATAAAGATGTAAATATTACAGAATCTAATGGAGAAGCCTTTATAAACTCTGGTTTTGCATTTGATAATTATTTAAAAAAACAAAATTTAGCCATAAAAACACCTTGGCAAGATTTTGATGAAGAAATGAATATTGCGTTAGATTTGGCACTATTAACCATAGATTCTTGGACACAAAATTCTGCCGAAGTTTTTAATTTATCTTTGGAAAATAGAGAAGCGACCCAAAAAGAAATCGCAAAAATTTTAGGAATTACACAAGGTAGAGTTAGCGAACGACAAAAACGTGCCGGCTTTGAACCTATTATGAATCTTGAAACTCGTTTTAGAAAAATTATCAAACAAAAAATATCTGAATAATGCTTTTATTTTTAAAAATTTTGTTGGCACATATTTTAGGAGATTTTGTTTTTCAACCCGAAAAATGGGTAAAAGACAAAGAAGAAAAGAAAATGAAATCTGTAAAACTGTATGTTCACATGGCAGTTCATGCAATTTTATTATTGCTTTTTTTGCAATTTAATTTAAAGGAATATTGGCTTGGTTTTACAATTATTCTTATTTCTCATTATATTTTTGATGTCTTAAAACTCACTTTTCAAACTAAAAAAAGTAAACGCCTTTGGTTTTTTATAGATCAACTTTTACATCTTTTAGTTTTATTTTGTGTAGCTACTTTATATTCTGAATTCAATTTTAATTTTGATGAACTTTTTACGAGTAAAATATTGTTATTATTGATTGGAATTCTATTGATAACAAACGTTTCCTCTATAATTATTAAAGTTTTTATTACACAATGGAATCCTGAAAACAAAAAAGAAAACGACGATTCTCTTGCAAAAGCAGGACGTTATATTGGTATTTTAGAACGTTTATTTGTATTCGTTTTTGTAATTACAAATCATTGGGAAGCCATTGGTTTTTTACTGGCAGCAAAGTCGGTTTTTAGGTTTGGAGATTTAACATCTTCTAAAGACAGAAAATTAACAGAATATATTTTAATTGGTACTTTATTAAGTTTCGGGTTGGCAATTATCATCGGAATCTTATATTCGTATTTTGTAACTCTTATTTAATTTATGGAAGATAAAATTTTAGAAAGCATCGCATATATTTTACCAGCTACAGTAACTGGTTTTGTGGCTTATTATATGTTTAACGGTTTCATCAACAATAAAAATACCGAAAAAAAATTAGAACTTTTAGCACAACAAAAAAAGGAGGCTTTGCCTATTAAATTGCAAGCATACGAACGTTTAATGCTCTTTTGCGACAGAATGAACCCTGTAAAAATGTTGATGCGAATTCCGCCAATTTCAACAAATACAAACGATTATTTGCAGCTTTTAATCGCAAATATAGAACAAGAATTTGAACACAATTTAGTACAACAAATTTATATTTCGGAAGCTACTTGGACAGCCATTGTGGCCGCTAAAAATGCTGTTATGAATAAATTAAAACAGGTTGCAGAAAAGGCTACTTCTGCGAACGATTTAAGAGAAAATGTATTAATAGATTATTCGAAATCTGTGCCACCAACAGAAACAGCTATTGACTTTATTAAAAATGAAGTTAGGAAATTATTATAAAAAATTAAAAAGCCTTCTTAATTAAAAGAAGGCTTTTCTACTTATGAGTATTCTCATAAATTGGGGGAATTTAAAAGGGTCACATTAAAAACTTGGGGAGTTAAGTTTTATAGAAAATTATTTCTATGGTAATATTTTTGATTAAATTTTTAAAAAATATTCTCGTACTCCTCTATAAACGTGGCATTGTTGAAATAGAATAACTCTCATAAAATCGAGTTATTTCCAGTTCAACAAGCCTAAAATCAACATTATTTTTTTTCATTTTTATTTTCTCCCCACAAATTGTCGTTGACCCATTTAAAACTAAACACTTACTTTTCTTTTTCACTCTATTTCCCCAACAATAAAATTGAATTTTAAATTCAATTTTAAATTTTCTATTTTTTAATTAAAGTATATTTTTGAAGCACCAATTGGAGCTTCAACTGTTTTAATTTGTTTTTTATCTGATAAATTAAATACTTGCAATTCACTAATGTCAGAAAACCTAGTATTTAAAGCATAAAATTTATCATCCTTAACCGCCATTCCATAAAAAGATGCAAAACCACCTGTTGTAAATAAACTTATTGTTAAAAATTCTGTTGTTGGTAATTTAATATCTGAAATATTTATTTTATATACTGAATTACCAACACTATAGTAGGCAGTTGTATTATCTAACACCATTAACGACGGATGTATTCCATTAGCAAATTCAATTTTAGATTCAATAGTATTATTAGTTGTGTTTATTCTAGTAATAGAAGCCAAAGTCTCATTACCTGTCCAAGCAGCTTTTCCTTCACATAATACAACTAAAAAATTATTATTATCAATAAAAATTTCATCAGGTATGTCATTAACAGTAATTTCCTTCACGACTTTAGAGGTTGCAATATCAATAATAGAAATTTTATTATTCGTTCCAAAACCTCCCTTATGAGAAACATATAACTTTCCATCGTGTGCAAGAATTCTTTCTGGTCCTACAGCAACATCAATTTTACTCTCTACTTCATAAGTTTCTAAATTTACAATACTTATAAAATCATCAGAAACATTATCACTAAAAGAACCCGACCCCCAATTTGTTACATATCCTTTATTTCCTACAACTGTCATAAATCTCGGAACTTCTAAACCAGTAGTAATTGCACTTTCTTTTTTAAAAGTATACCTGTTTACAACCGATATTGTATTTTGATTATCTACAATTATAAATGCTCTATTATCATCAAAAGCCATCGACTGTAAAAAAGTACTCAGTTCTTCTGAATTTACTTTTTTATAAATTAAATTTTCTGTGGTTGTTAAATCGTTAGAAACATAAGAAACAGAACCTGTTCCTGCTGACGGAGAACCTTCTCCGCTAATTAAAATACCGTTTTCATAATCTCCTTTTGGTAAAAGAGGGGAATCTTCTTTACTACAAGAAGTAAAAATAATTGCGCTTAGCGCTAGTATTGATAGTAATTTATTAATTTTCATTTTTATTAAAATTTACAGTTGATATTAAAGTTAAAATTTCTGTTTGGCATTGGTCTTCTTGGTTGTGTAAAGTATAATTCATTAAATATGTTATTCACTTTTAAACCAATAGATATTTGTTGTTTTTCAGTTTTTAGAACCATATAATCTGCTCCTAGATTACTCACAAAAAAACTAGGTATTATAAAATCATTAGAATTACTTTCTGTAGTAAACGTTTTACTTGTAAATAACTGTTGATAAAACGCACTAAATCCTTTGTAAGAATATCCTAAACTTCCATTTAATAAATGTTTTGGCACAAAAGTTAAAAAATTATTCGTTTCAGTATTTTTAGCATCTGTATAACTATAATTTACTGTTGTATTTACAAAATGTTTATTAAAGTTCTTTTGGTATGAAAGTGTAAACTCAATTCCTTTATTCATTGTTTTAGAAAGGTTAATTGGTGTCCAAATACCTGGTCTATTTGGGTCGCCATTTGGTGTCCAAACAATTTTATCTTTTGCGGAAATATAAAACCCAGATATATCTATCGACAAATTTTTGGTATTAAAAACAACACCAAACTCACTTTGCAAAGCAGTTTCTGGTTTTAAATTAGGATTACCCTGGCCTGGCCAATATAAATCGTTGTAAGTTGGTACTCTATAATTTTTAGAACCATTTGCTCGAAAAGAAATGTTTTTAAACGTATTTACTTTAATTCCCATAGCATAACTAAAAGGTACATCAAAATCTGAATTAAAGTCTTTCCTTATTTTGGTATCGAAAAAGAAAAAATTGTTTATGTTTTGATTGTAAATGACAGATTGTGAGAATTGTCTTCTATTTTTTGTATTGATTTGATCCGTTTTTCCAAAAACAGATTCATATTCAGAAAAAGAGTTAATTGTTGCATTTATTTTTGGAATTTTATACCCAAATTGATAATTTATCAAATAACGGTTCGATTTTCCGAAGTTAAATTTATCTGTATTTTTATCGCCGTAATAATGATATTCTTGTGTTAGAAAAGCAATTTTAACTTCGTTCGTAAACCTTCCTTTTTGATGGTTGTACACCAACAAGTTTCTATTGTTAAAATCTTTGTATTTCTCGTTGGCAGAAGTTGGATTAGGTAATTCTCCTGAAAATAAACGGTCTCCCAAATAAGAAGTACTATAAAAATTTAATTCAGAAAAATTAGATAGTTTGTAAGACAAACCCGCATTAAAACTTATATTTTTATAAGCTCCATTGGAATTTCTAAAATCGGTTTTTAATAGCGGATAATCATTATTTGACTTATTATAAGAAATACCTAATTTAACAGCCAATTTTTGACTTGACAAATTAAATTTGTATAAATTATTAGAAGTATTATAACTTCCAAAAGAAGAAACAAATTGGTTGTCTATAGTCTGTTTATTTTTAAAGGACAGTTCATCATTTAAATGAACGGTACCGCCAATAGCACCAGAACCATATTCTATACTCCCACCACCACTTCTAATGTTTATAGCATCAAATAAACTTACTGTTAATGAATTGAAACCTGTTTGTCCGTTATTGATAGAATTGATATTAATTCCGTTCCAAACAACGGCAGTATTAGAAGCACTTGTACCTCTAAAACTTGCAGAACTTGTACCACCTGCACCATATTCTCGTAAATAAATAGGTGCGTTAAAACGTAAAAGTGTAGTAAAAGATTCTGTATTTTTCACCAAAACAGAATCTTTTAAAGTTATAATTTTATAACCTTTAGAATTTTTCTTTAATGTTTTATCTGCTACAACAATTACCTCTTTTAAAATCGTTCTTAATGAATCGTTTTGAGCGGTTAAATGAGAAGCAGTACCAAATAAGAGAATAAAAAATATAATTTTCTTCATACACAGTTAACTTTTATCCCGAAAGTTTTTTAATTGTTAAAAATAAAGGCAGGTCTCCTGGCTTGTTTTCTGTTATTTAGACCTTCCCAACATAAATGTCAGTGGTAAAAGAGTTAATAACAGCTCTTTTAAAAAGAGGTTTCAAAATTTTTTTTTGAAACAAACTTACAGTTGCGGGAACAGCTTTGGTATTTCACCAAATTCCCTTTTAATTTACTCATAAAAAGAGTAAAACCTAAATTCTTTGCAAATGTATTCTATTTTAAGTTATTCTAAAACTAATAATTGATTATAATTTGTGAATTTTTGTTGTAATTCTTCAGAAATATTAAAATGCTCTGGATGAATTATTTTAGCCAAACATTCTATTCCATTTACTAAAGTTCCTGCAGAAGATTGAGTGAACATTTCAAAATCTGCGATAAAAACCTGTTCGTTTTTAACCGCTCTTAAAGATTTCCATTCTGGTTTTTCTTCCAAAAATTGCATATCCTCTAAAGTTCTAGAAATTCCGTAACCACAAGGTGCGATAATTAAAATTTCTGGGTCGTATTTCACAATTTTATCCCAAGGAATAACAATACTATCGCCAGAAGGATGCGAGAGTAAATCGATACCACCTGCATACCCAATTTGATGAGGAATCCAATGACCACAGTTAAATAAAGGGTTAATCCACTCTAACAACATGACACTTTTAGCTTGAATTCTTTTCGCCCTTTGTGTATCTACTATTTTATAAACGCGCTCTTTTAGCTTTGCAACATATGCCAAACCAACTTCTTTCTTTCCCATGGCTTCTGCAATAGTAATTGCATTCTCAAAAACGTCTTCTAAAGAATTAGGTGTAATCGAAATCAGTTTTGGTATTTTGGGTAATTTGTATGCGGAAGTTGCTACGCATTCGGTATCTATTTGGCAAACATCACACACATCTTGTGTAAAAATAATATCTGGCGCAATTTCTTCTAATACAGGTTCATCTACATAATATAGAGTGCCACCTTCGGCTTTGGTTTTAGAAAAAATAGTATTTATTTCTTCACTTGTTAAAACTTGACCTTCTAATTTATAACGAACAGCAACTTTTTTTTCTGCCAAAGCAACTGCAGGGCATTCAAAAGTAATTCCGTTTAAATATTGTTGTAACCCCATATCGTAAATCATTTGGGTTACTGCTGGCATAAAAGAAGAAACTGTCATTTTTTTGTTTTTTAGAATACAAATTTACATACTTTTAAGATATTCTTTCCTTTTTTAATAAATGTTTCCAATCTTTGTGAAATAATTTTTATTATTTATGATATATTATATTTCTGGTGGCGAAAGATCTGGTAAAAGTAATTTTGCACAAAAAATTGCGGAAGATTTGTCAGAAACCCCTATTTATTTAGCAACTTCCAGAATTTGGGATAATGATTTTCAAAAACGTGTAGACAGGCATGTTTCTGATAGAGACGAACGTTGGCAAACCATCGAAGAAGAAAAAAACATAAGTACTGTAATTCCAGAAAGTGCAACTGTAGTTGTAGATTGTGTTACTTTATGGCTTACAAATTTTTATACAGACACAAAATATAATGTGGAAGAATCTCTAAAATTAGCCAAAGAAGAAGTAGATAAACTCCATAAAATTAAAGCTAACATTATCATTATTTCTAATGAAATTGGCATGGGAGTTCATGCATCTACAGAAATTGGAAGAAAATTTACCGAACTGCAAGGTTGGGTAAATCAATATATTGCAAACAAAGCCACAAAAGCCACTTTTATGGTTTCTGGCTTACCTCTAAAATTAAAATAATATGATTTCTAAAATAGAATCTGTATCCAAAAAACTTACAGAAGCACTTCAAAATAAAATAGATTTTAAAACAAAACCATTGGGTGCATTGGGTTTGTTAGAAACTATTGCGTTACAAATTGGTAAAATTCAAAATACAACTTCGCCTAAAATTACAAAACCCAGTATTGTTGTTTTTGCTGGCGACCATGGAATTGTAAAATCAAAACCTGTAAGCTCATATCCTCAAGAAGTTACGCAGCAAATGGTGTTTAATTTTTTAAATGGAGGCGCTGCAATTAACGTTTTTTGTAAGCAAAATAATATTCATTTGAATATTGTTGATGCTGGTGTAAATGGAGATTTTGAAAAAGAAGAAAACTTAATTGATGCTAAAATTGCGAAAGGAACCAAAGATTTTTCCACAGAAAAAGCAATGACCATCGAACAATGCGATTTAGCTCTTGAAAAAGGAAAAGAAATTGTAAATTCTTCATTTAAAAAAGGTTGTAATACCATTGGTTTTGGAGAAATGGGAATTGGAAACACCTCTTCTGCATCACTTTTAATGAGTTATTTTACAAACATACAAATTGAAAACTGTGTTGGAAAAGGAACTGGTTTACATGACGAAGGCCTTCAACAAAAAACAAACATTTTAAAAAATGTATTTGATAAACACAAACCAACAATTAATTCTCCAATAGAAGCACTTGCAACTTTTGGTGGATTCGAAATTGCAATGATTACTGGTGCTATTTTAGAAGCTGCAGCTTTAAAAATGACGATCTTAATTGATGGCTTTATAGTAACAGCGGCGCTATTAGCAGCACATGCAATTGATAAAAATGTGTTAGATTACTGTGTTTTTTGCCATACTTCTGGCGAACAAGGGCATGAAAAAATGTTAGATTTTTTAAACGTAAAACCTCTTTTAAATTTAGGGTTGCGTTTAGGGGAAGGAACTGGAGTCGCAGTTGCATTTCCTATTATTTCTTCTGCAGTTAATTTTTTAAATGAAATGGCAACTTTTAAAAGTGCCAATGTTTCTGAAGCTTAAAAGATGAAAAAACAACTCCTTTATTTTTTAACAGCTGTATTATTCTTTACGAGAATTCCTTGCCCCAAATGGGTAAATCATTCACCAGAAATATTGAATAAAAGTAGCCGCTATTTTTCTTTAGTGGGTATTTTGGTGGGTGCAATTTCCGCAGGAATTTACTTTTTAGCTTCGTTTGTTTTTACAACAGAAATATCTTTGGTTTTGGCAATGATTGCTTCCATTTGGACAACTGGTGCTTTCCACGAGGATGGTTTTGCAGATAGTTGCGATGGTTTTGGTGGCGGTTGGACCAAAGAAAAAATTTTAATAATTATGAAAGATTCTCGTTTGGGAACTTTTGGAGTGATTGGGCTAATTTCTATACTTTCTTTAAAATTTATGGCTCTTAATTATTTAGCGACTTCAAAATTAATGATGGTTTTAATCTTAATTTCTGGGCATAGTATTAGCCGATTTATTGCCACTATCCTACTCTACACCCATACTTATGTAAGAGATATCGATAGTTCTAAAGTAAAGCCAACCACACAAAAAATGGAAACGAAATCCTTAATTATTTCTGGTTTTTTCGGGGTTTTTCCTTTATTTTTCTTTAATACTTATTGGGTGTTTTTAAGTCTTATTCCGCTTTTAATTACCTATTTATATTTGGGGAATTTCTTTAAAAAATGGATTGGCGGACAAACTGGAGATTGTGCTGGTGCTTTACAACAAGTGGCAGAAGTAGTATTTTACCTTTCTTTACCTGTTATATGGAAGTTATTTTTGTAAGACATACCACACCAAAGATCCAAAAAGGAATTTGTTACGGTCAAACAGATTTAGATGTTACATCCTCTTTTTCTGAAGAAGTAAAAATCATTCTCGAAAAAGAAGATTTTTCTAATTCAGACATCGTTTTTTATAGTAGTCCGCTTTTAAGATGTAAAAAATTAGCCTATAAAATTTCTAAAAATGTAATTTTTGATGAGCGTTTGAAAGAATTAAATTTTGGTGATTGGGAAGTACAAAATTGGAACGACATTAATAAAGAAGATTTAAATACATGGATGCAAGATTTTGTAAATGTAAAGGTTCCAAATGGAGAATCTTTTATCGATTTACATGCAAGAACTGTAGAATTTCTATCAGAAATTATAAAGAAAAAACATCAAAAAATAGTAATTATTACACATGCAGGCGTTATTAGAAGTTTGCATTCTTTTATAAATAATATTCCTCTCGAAAAGTCTTTTAATTTAAAATTAAATTACGGAGACGTTTTAAAAATTAATTATCCATGAAAAAAAACCTAATCCTTTTAGCTACAGTTATTTTATTTATTTCTTGTAAAGAAAAATCGGCGACAAAAGTTATTGAAAAAACTACAAAAAGCACTATAAAATATGCAACTGGTTTCGATATAATTACAGAAGGAAATGTGAAAAAATTGATTATTAAAAAACCTTATAAAAAAGCTAAAAAACATTTTACTTATACATTAAGCGATAAAACAGATTTAAAAAATCTACAGTTAAAAGTTCCCATTACAAATGTTGTGGTAACAAGCACTACACACATTCCAATGTTAGAATTAATTGGCGCAGAAAAATACATTTCTGGTTTTCCACAAACAAAATTTATTTCATCAGAAAAAACAAGAGAACTTATTGATAAAGGAAATATTGTAGAGTTAGGAACCGAACAACAAATTAACACGGAAAAATTATTAGAACTCGCTCCTGAACTCGTGGTTGGTTTTGCTTTAAATGGAAATAATAAAACCTATAAAACCATTGCTAAAAACCAGATTCCTGTGTTGTATAACGGAGACTGGCTAGAAGAAACTCCTTTAGGTAGAGCAGAATGGATTAAATTTTTTGGTGTATTGTTTAATAAAGAAAAACAAGCAGATAGTATTTTTAATGTGATTGAAAAAAACTATAATGCTGTAAAAAAACTAGCTTTACAAACAAATAAAAAACCCACAATTATTTCTGGTTCTCTTTTTAAAGACGTATGGTATATGCCTGCTGGAGGTAGTTTTATTGCTACTTACTTTAAAGATGCAAATACCAATTATTTATGGCAAGATTCTAAAGGTTCTGGAAGTTTGTCTTTAAGCATCGAAAGTGTAATTGATAAGGGATTAGAAGCAGATTATTGGATTGGTTGTGGTTTACTAGAAACTAAAAAAGAAGTGCAAGAAAAGTTCCCAAATTATGTTGCTTTTAATGCTTTTAAGAAAGATAATGTATTTACTTATGCCATACAGAAAGGTAAAACAGGTGGCTTAATTTATTTTGAAAAATCGCCCACAAGACCAGATTTAGTATTAAAAGATATCATAAAGATTACACACCCAGAGTTGTTGCCCAATTACAAATTAACCTTTTTTGATAACTTACAGTAATACTATTTAATTTTTACAATTTTATTTACCACAGGAAACCAAGTATATTTATGATAACAATGTTCACATTTGTAAGATTTAGAACTCCAGTAAAGTTTATATAATAACTTTCTTCGTATTCTTTTTCTTGATTCAGATTTACAAGAAGGACAAACAATTATTTTATGCATCTTTAAAATTTGAAAAAAACGCTAGGTTTCACTGGAGTTTTTGGAGAATAATAGTAACAAAGCTTCAATTCTTAATTAATTTTATTCTTTAAAAATCATCTCCTAAATCATCTCCTGGTCCAGCACCACTCATAGCTTGCGCTGCTTTTGGGTTTAAAATTAAATAAGTAGCTAAAGAGGTTAAGGCTGCATATTTACCATACTTACCTATCTTTTTAAGAGCTTCTTTTCTGGTAATGTTTTTTACTTCTTGCTTCATCTTCTTACTTTACTATTATTTTTTTTATTTTTACCCTTCTGTCTGTTTGCAATCTTACCAAATACACTGCTTGCTTTAATTTATTTGGTAACTGTACTTCTACGTTGTCATTTCCAACGGAAGTAAGAAACTTGGTAAACACTTCTTTTCCTAACACATCAAAGAGTTGTATAGTTGCTTTTTCTGATGAAAGATTGGCAATTTTTAGAATTCTATTTTCTGATAACCATATTTTTGTCTGTTCAATTGCAGTCGAGAACTCATCAGAATTTAAAACTTTACTTGTTGTATGCAAATAAAAACGCCCTACTCCACTTTGTGCTGCAGACAATGTAATTTCATAATTTCCATTGTTACTTAGTTTGGTAAACGTATTTTCTTGCTTGTCTTCTAAATATATATTAATTCCTTTAGGAGTGTTTTGAGCATCTACTGTAAAAGAAATTGTTGTATTGGCAGCTGCATTTACTCCAATAGGAATTATTTGGTCTTTAAAATTATTGGGTGGTAAACACTGTAAAGCAAAGGCTTTGTTGTTGTTATCTTCTAATAAATGGGTATAAACACTAAAACTATTATTTTCTCCAGTAAAAACTTCTGCATCATAACCAACATCTAAACCTTTGGTAGTGTTTTCTAAATATTTAATTTCTGTTGATTTTGTAAGGTTTCTCGACTGCGATTGAAATGACGCCTTAAGACTCATTTCAAAAATTAAATTTGAATTTCTTGAACTTTTTGCAAATACATTTCCTGTATTGTGAGTTTGTAGGTTTTTATTGAAAGTAAACGTTCCTCCACCATCTTTAGCATTGACAAAAAAGGCTTGTCCTGGTGCTATATATTGCAAGTTGGTACTGGCGTGATTATATGGTTTGTATGAACTTGTTGTGGTATCCCAAATGTAAATGGCTAAATTATTGGTATTTAATTGTGCTGCATTTTGCAACAATACATTGGCACTTGCATCTGCTAAATTGTTAAACTTTAAAAAACTTGGGTATGGGTTGGCTATTAAATTCCAATTGTTTTTAGAGCCATCTGTAAGTGTAACAGTTTTGTTGTTGTTTTCTATAGTTCCTGTAAAGCTGTAGGTACCTGCAGTAGCACGTTTCATGCTATACCCTTTGCCATTTACAAAATTTCCAGTAGCAGCAATGTTGGCTACCAAGGCATACTCCCAGTTTTTAGTAGGTATATTATTGTTATAGGGTGCAATGGCATATTTGGTATTGTCTCCGTTTTGGATGACTTGGTGGTTTTCTACCACATCTTGTATGTTTTGCCCAATGACAGGCGCACCTACAGTATGCCAATTGTCTGTAACATATCTGTTATAGGTGATGTTTCCTGTAGCGTTTCCTTTTACTTGTAAAGAACCACTAGAAGTAGCATTTGAATGAATTGTAACAGTTCCGTTATTGGTTAAATTATTACCAATAGTTAAACCTTTGCCTGTGTTTATTACCAAACTACTGTTAGTGGCTAAAGTTAAATCTTTGGCTTGCCCATCTATATCTAAAATAGGTTGGTTGGCTGTATTGTAAATATAGGTTTCTGTAAGTGTTGTTGGCAATCCTCCATTCCAATTGTTAGTATTATCCCAAGAAGAGTCTATATGACCTGTCCAACCAGTAAAAGGGTTTTGATACTCATAAGGGCCTATATCTACATTTGTGTTTTTTATACGTGTATTACCATCTAAATCTGTGGTGCTGCTAGTGTAGCTGTTTGAACCCGCATTTATTAACGGGCTGCCCGCTTGTAGCCTAAAATTACCTCCTTTTTTATAATTAGAAGAATAATATAAATCATTAAAATCATACACAAACATGGGGTAAAAACCACTAATTGTGGCATCTATATTATGGGTACCTGTGGGGTTTTGCCCTTTTATAAGGCTGTGGTGGGCGGTTAGTGTGGTATATTCTAGTTCACTAGGAAAAATATCATCAGAATTAATTTTTGAATTATCCCATAGAATGCTGTTTTGTAATATTATTTGATTACCATAAATCCCTCCTCCTAGAAGATTACTAGTGTCAAAACCTTGATAAGAAACAAAATTGTATGAAACTAAACTATTTATTAAAGTGATATCACCCCTTATCGAATAAATACCCCCACCATCACAAACACCCCAATCATCACTATTAGAAATAGCAGCATTATTTGAAACAGAACTATTTGTTACAGTGATATTTCCAAGACTA